>CBDUPS010000237.1:0-3549 GCA_965369155.1 uncultured Spongiibacteraceae bacterium | reverse complement strand
TGCCGTGTCTATAACGCATGAGCTCACCTAGCATCTCGGCACGGGGAACAATAGTAATACGTTTTTTACGAGCCTCTTTTACTTCTTCGTTCTCTGCATTAATAGCGCTGGAGGTAACAACAACATTTACCCCTTTCACATTACTTTTGTTATGCCCTATAAAAATATGTACACCCATAGAAGCTAAACGCTGGGTGTTAGCAGACTCTGCAATATCAGAGCCTGAAATTTCATAGCCCTGATTTAATAATACTTCGGCAATACCACACATACCCGCGCCGCCAATACCAACAAAATGGATTTTCTTTATGCGCCGCATTTCGGGTACTTCGTAAAAGGTAAGATCAGACATGATTCACCTCCAAACTTATCGACAAACAAGCCTCCATAACAGCCTCAGTTGCATTGGTTACAATGGCATGACGAGATGCTTTCGACATCGCCGCTAATGCATCGCTATCTTTTGTCATGCTTAAAATTTTATTGCTTAATAGTTCTGCTGTTAATTGTGACTCTTCTATTAAGTAAGCCGCCTTTTGTTCCACCAACCATTTCGCATTAAAAAATTGATGATTATCAATAGCACTCGGTAATGGAATAAAAATAGCGGGAACGCCACAGGTAGCGACCTCTGCGATAGTCAGTGCCCCTGCCCGACAAACAATAATATCGGCCCAGTGATACGCCTCTTCCATCGAATCAATAAATTCAGTTTGCTTCGCTGTAATTGCTAATTGCTGATATGCACTTTGTACAGCCTCTAACTTTCCTCTGCCGGTTTGATGCCATACATTGACTGTGTTTTCAGGTAATTCACTAATAGCCTGAGGCACAATACTATTTAGTGTTTGTGCTCCTAAACTACCACCTAAAATAAGAAGGTTAGTTTTATCATTTTTAACTTTTGCTTTTTTAGCTACTTGCTGAATACTTTGTCTCACAGGATTACCAACAAATAATGCTTTTTTACTGGCAAACGCATTAGGGAAGCCCATTAAAACTTTATTGGCAAAGCGCGATAAAATACGATTGGTTGTTCCTGCTACGGCATTCTGCTCATGTATTAATAAAGGGATGCGTAACAACCATGCTGCTATACCACCAGGGCCTGATGCAAAGCCGCCCATACCAATTACACAACGAGGTTTTTCTTTGCGTAAAATAGATAAGCTTTGCTGTATCGCGTTTAATAAAACAAAAGGGGCTTTAACTAAGGCAAGTTTTCCTTTACCTCGTATGCCTGATACAGAAATATAATGTAATGGAATATTCTCAGCTTCTACTACTCTGCTCTCTATGCCTTGGCGGGTTCCCATCCAAGCAACTGGTATATTTTTTTCTCTTAATAAATTAGCTACAGCAATACCTGGAAACACATGCCCTCCAGTACCACCTGCCATAATCATAACGGGGCGTTTATGCATGAATAACACTCCCTTTGCGATTATTTAATTTAGGCTGCGCTTTCTTTTTATCAGGTAATGGTTTTTTCTTTAATTTTTTCCCTGCATTTTTAATTGTTTTTTTAGCCTCTACTTTTATCACTTCTTTACCATAGGCTTCACTGCTGGCACGCAAAACTAACGCCAAAAATGCACAACAAACAATTAAACTACTGCCGCCATAACTTAAAAATGGCAAGGTTAGCCCCTTAGTAGGCAAAAGACCTGAATTAACACCAACATTAATAAAAATTTGCGCACTTAATAACAAGCCAACACCGTAGCAAATATATGCGGCAAAAAAGTTACCTACTTTTTCAGAGTGCTTACCGATTAATAATATTTTAATAATAAAAAAGCCATAAAGAGCCAGTAATAGCAGAACGCCAATGAGTCCTGTTTCTTCCGCTAAAATAGCAAAGATAAAATCAGTGTGCGCCTCGGGTAAATAAAACTGCTTTTGCAAACTATTACCTAAACCCACGCCAAACCATTCGCCTCTACCGATAGCAATAAGCGACTGAGTTAATTGATAGCCACTACCAAACGGGTCTTCCCAAGGGTTTAAGTACGCGACTAAACGCTTCATGCGATAAGGTGAACTCCAAATAATACCCGCAGCTCCTACTCCACTAACCGCAATCATAATTAAGAATTGTGTGAGCTTTAAACCGCCTAAAAATAACATGCCCAATACTGCAGCCATGATCACAACCACTGCACCAAAGTCAGGCTCCATTAGCAAAAGAACAATAACAAAGAACAAAACTGTCATCGGTTTTAAAAAACCCTTCCACTGCTCGCGTACTTCATCTTGACGGCGCACTAAATAACCGGCCATATAAATTAATAAAAACAATTTCATTAACTCAGAGGCTTGTAAGTTAATCGGCCCTAGTGAAATCCAACGATAACTCCCATTAACCTCACGTCCAATACCAGGGATTAACACTAAAACTAATACTGAAAATCCTGCAAAAAGAAAAACCCAGCCATTTTTTTCCCACCAAGACATTGGCACAAAAAATACAACACTTGCCACAGAAAAGGCTAAACATAAATAAACTAACTGACGTTTAACTAAATGGAACTCAGAGCCATATAAATCTTTGGCATGCTCCATAGATGCGGAGCTCACCATAATTAAACCAATACTCACTAATGCGATTAAAAGTAATAACAAAAGCAAATCTACGCGTTTTAATGTATCTAGATTTGTCTCCCATAAGGACTGTGCAAATTGTATTGGCTTCATAATGTCGCCTCCGCAATTTGTGTTTTAACTTCATTAGTAAAGTCATTACCACGGTGCTCGTAGTTTTTATACCAATCAAAACTAGCGCAGGCTGGAGACAGTAAAACCAAATCATTCTCTTGTGCTAATGTGTTTGCCAAAATAATGGCTTCTTGCATGCTGCTAACAATCGTTACAGGCACGTCTACTAATACATCCGCAATATCCTGCGCACTTTTACCCATTAAAATGCTGTGTTTTACCTTAGCTTTTACTACCGGAAGTAAGGCTGAAAAATCTGCGCCCTTACCTTCGCCACCGGCTAACCAAATAATATTTTTCTTATGCGCTAATCCATTGATCGCGGCAATCGCAGCGCCAACATTGGTTCCTTTAGAATCATTAATCCAACGAACATTATTACTATTTAAGACCTCTTGGCACCGATGCGGTAGGCCTGAAAATTGTTTTATAACACTCAGTGCTTTGTCTTGATTTAAATGAAGTGCTTTACTAACAGCCAATGCTGCTAAAGCATTTTCACTATGATGCTTACCGACTAAGTTAAGGTCATTCGCTTTAATTAATTTTTCTGATCCAAAAGTCAGCCACTGCTCTCCAGCAATAATGCTGGTGCCAAACTGGCCAATATCTGGCTGACTCAACCCAAAGTTAAGTTGCTCTACCTGCTTGGCTAATAAAGGCCGTGTTAATACATCATCACGATTAAAGATGGCTAATCTACAGCCTCTAAAAATACGATGTTTTGCTTGATGATAATCTTGAATGCCTTTGTAGCGATCCATGTGATCTGGAGTAATATTTAAAATAACAGCAACATCTGCATTTAATGCATCACTTCGCTCTAATTGA
>CBDUPS010000236.1:0-3550 GCA_965369155.1 uncultured Spongiibacteraceae bacterium | reverse complement strand
ACAATATCTCCAGGCATAACGCGGTGCTCTGATACTGCCTTGCCATTCAAAAACGTGCCATTTGAAGACCCTAGATCTTTTATGTGTAATACACCATCTGCCTCTGTTAACTCGGCATGTCGACGAGAAAGACGATCATAGTTTATCGATATATCCGTCTCTGCTGATCGACCAAGCACCATACTACCTACTACTGGATAGCGTTTTGATTGGCCACTACCGAGCTCTGCCACTAAAAACCATTTTGCATCTAACACTGAAGCTTTAGGTGCCGCTTCAGCAATTTCATCAGCCACTTTTGCTCTGCTTTTGGCAAGTTGACTACTAGGGTCAGCCACAATTAGCTCCACATCAGCTACCCGAATAGTGTCATTCTGCTTCAAGGGTCGTTTTCCCTGAATTAAATGACCATTAAGGTATGTTTCCCCATTTAATGGAACCAACTCAAGTGAGGTGCCATTTATATGAACCTCAAAATGAAACGGCTCAATGCCCTCTAGCGCAAGAGCTAAGTCATTAACGCCGTTGCTACCAACGCGTTGTTTTGGCTCCAATAGCCAAACACCTCGTTGACTCCCATCGTTATGTTGTAGCTTCAGCATAAAATCCCCCACAGATTTATCTTCAACGGTAGCGCTCCTTTTTTATTCTTCAAAACGCATCTCTCAGACTCTAATAATTGACAAATTTTCATAATTTTTCAAGCTGTTATTCACTATATCATCATAATTCATTAGCAAATTATAAAATACTATAAAAGAGAGTATTTTTATCGCCATTTACATACAACTTCATCTATAGTTAAATCTTAAAATTATAATGATAAAAATGAGTTTCTTATGCCCTTAAACCACGCTGCCGCTACTAATGTAGGTAATGTACGCGACAACAATGAAGACTGCTATCTCTCTAATTCTGAAATGGGTTTATGGATTATAGCTGATGGCATGGGCGGTCACGATGCTGGCGAGGTAGCAAGCTCGTTGGCTCGCGACTTTATAGAGCAAGCTGTAAAGCAAGGCAAGGCCTTAACCGATGCTATAAAGGAATCACACTTTGCCGTTATTGATGCCAGCTTACAAAATATAGGCAGTCCCAACATGGGCACCACTATTGTTGCCCTACGCTCTCATGGCGCACAATACGAAATTGCCTGGGTTGGCGACAGCAGAGCCTATTTATGGGATGGTGAAAAAGTTCAACAGATCAGTAAAGATCACTCTTTAGTTCAGCTACTTATTGAGGCTGGAGATATTACCCCAGAAGAAGCCGAAAACCATCCACAGAAGCATGTTATCACCCAGTCTATTGGGGTGTCCGCATTAAGTAATGTTGATGTCAGCCGTATAACGGGCCTATGGGAGAAAGATCATAGAGTCATTTTATGTAGTGACGGCTTATCTGATTTAGTCAGCCAAGATGAGATTCAAGCTATTCTTGCCTGTGGCGGTAGCGAACAAATGGCTGTTGATCGATTAATTGACAAAGCGCTAAGCAAAGGTGGCCATGATAATGTCACCGTTTCGGTAATTTCTGCCCCTGAAGACATAACGCTATCTGAAAAGTTACAACGCTTTGCTCTAAAGTCACCTTTATTGTCTCCTATGGTCAATAATGCAAAAGACAAAATCAGGCTTTTAACACTTATTTTTATTGCATTGCTCTGCGGGTTAGCTGCATTGCTTTTTAATAGCTCTCAACTTTTTTCTTAATTTATTCACGTAAGGCTTAATTGTAATCTCATGGCATCTATCCCTGGTTATAAAATATTAAGAAAGATTGGCGAAGGTGGTATGTCCACTGTTTACCTTGCCATTCAACTCAGTGTTGGTCGGGAGGTCGCTCTAAAAATAATGAGTGCCGAAATGAGCGCCGATGAAAAGTACACGAATCTTTTTTACCGCGAAGCCAATATTATCGGAACATTATCACATCCCAATGTCGTGTCTGTTTACGATGTTGGTACCCATAATAATTACAACTACATAGCTATGGACTATTTGTCTGGCTCGTCATTTCGAGAAAAGATTGCTAATGGCTTAACCCTATCACAGTCACTAAAGATACTCCGAGAGCTTGCTTCAGCGTTAAACCATATACACCAGCAGGGTTATGTTCACCTTGATTTAAAACCCGACAATATTTTATTTCGAGATGACAACACCCCTGTTATTTTAGACTTTGGAATTGCCGTTACTCAAAACTTTGCCGCCAAAGTAACCGATGAAGCCTCTGTTGCTGGAACCCCTCAGTATATGAGCCCAGAACAAGCTCAGGGGCGTACTGTTGATGGTCGTAGCGACTTATATAGCTTAGGCGTAGTTTTCCATGAAATGCTTACTCAAGAAGTACCTTACAAGGACAGAGACCCGGTAAAAGTTGCTGTTAAACATATGACCGCAGCCATACCCAGCCTACCTCTTCAGCATAAAGTCGCACAGCCTTTAATTAATAAACTGTTAGCCAAAAGGCCAGAAAGCCGCTATCAAACCGGTGAAGAAGTTGTTCAAGCAAGTTATATATTAGAAAGTAGCCTGTCAAAAAATGAAGGATTACTAACTCATTCTGACCCTACAGCTATGCAGGCCTACTCTCTATTAGAAGCCCTACTCTCTACACTCGGCGCGGTAATACTCATTATTTTAAAACGCTTTGCTGGGCGGTTTGAAATCATCAAACGTATTCATTTTTCCGCACGCCATGGACTCATTATTCTTGATAAAGAAAAAGAAAGTTTATTTCTTAACGATGGTATGACTCCTAATATTTCCATGGAAGAAGACACCCAGCGTTTTGATAACAAAGTAGCAGAAGCTATTGCCAACCAAACAGCCAAAAAATTGGCACCTCCCTATGCTGTTTGGCTTTTAATTATATCTTTGTGCCTAGTGTTAGTGGTCTCTACGGGTGTAGGTAGTTATCTTCTGCTAACTGATGATGGTGTTGTGGCGCCAATTAATTCAAGCGTTCAAAAAAATGTGGCTCCTAATAAACAAACAGCAAAAACAGATGTCATCGAAGAACAAGACAGTGATTTGCTACTGACACTGGCAGCACCAGCACCGACTGAACAACAATCAAGACAGCAACTATCCATTGCTACATCGCCCCTTGATGCCAAAATAACACTAGTTGATTATCAAGGTGACTATACACCCGGTATTTTACTCACCCCTGGAGACTATCAAGTTGAAATATCACACCCCGATTACTTTACTCAAAATCGTTTAATTACCATTACCGACAGCGCTATAAACTTAAATATCAGCTTAACCAAACGAGAAAAAATCTACGCTCCTGGGGAAACATTTACTGACATTTTAAAAAACAACATACCAGCCCCTACAATGGTTGTTGTTCCCGCTGGCAATTTTATTATGGGTTCGTCTAAAGACTCGACTAAACATGCTAAACCTGCCCATGAAGTGACTATTGCAAAACCCTTTGCCATTAGTATTCATGAGGTAACCTGGGGGGAATATAAGCACTACATTGAAAACGCTAGAATTACGGCCGATAAATCGACAGAGGCACGAACAGATAGTCACCC
>CBDUPS010000235.1:0-3554 GCA_965369155.1 uncultured Spongiibacteraceae bacterium | reverse complement strand
GTGTTGGTTTAAGCACTGAGTCAGCGATACCTGCTGGTAAAAAGCTGTTAACACAGCATACCGGTCTACCCCCAAGAGATAATGGCGCAGGAAAAAAGCCTAGGAAAAGTAAGCATAGGGTTAAAAGAAAATAGCTAAATACGGTTTTAATGAAAGCTTAATTTACTTATTTTTGTGTTTTAGCAAATGTCTTCTGTAACTCTTTTAGGCTTTTTTCTTTGCTTTGCGTATTAAAAAAACCTATTAAATTAGCTTCAGGTAATGGCTTGGCCACTAACAAGTTATTTTTTTGCAAAAAAGCTTCAACTTCGATAGCGGTATAATAATTACCCAATGCATTCCAATGGGAATCATGATCAAACTTTGTTTTACCTTCATAATTACCAAAGGTATGGTTTAGCGTCATATGCGGGTAGGATAACTCTTCTGCCATATCTTCCAGTAACTGCCGTCTCTTTTTATTTGTTTCTGGTGATGTAAACCAAAAGCTAAGCGGCATACTTACCTGAAAATAGTTAATGTTATTCTTACGAGAAAAACGTTCAATACGCCGAATTATAAGCTCGGTTAGCTTATTCTCTCTTTCCTCTAGGCTCTGATAATGACTGGCACTATCGGCTTGAGATGTCTCTCCCCGCAAGATTTTAAATACATTTATAAAAAGCGATCCCACATGTGTTTTTAATAACTGCCGTGCTAGTTTTTCATGAAATTCGGATTGAGGCACGGGATAATTCTTTAACACTAATTCACCATTCTTTATTATAAAGTATGGTTTTTTATACCAACAATTGAGTGACTTGCTATTATCGGTAATGTCATTAGAGAACAACACATAAAGCACTGCATCTGGCTGGTAGTGGATACCAATATTTTCTAAGTATATTAATGATTGATCGCTTCCATAACATGGCATACCTGCATTAATAATTTCCCATTCTGGATGACGCTTCTGGATGATGTCAGAAAAACGCTCTTCCTCTTCTACCCCAAAGCCCCAAGTGTAAGAATCACCAATAATCAACAAACGTGGCTTTGTTTTTTTAGCAAGAGGCGTTAATTGGTTTCTAAAGCCATTTTCATTACTTTGTACATTAATAGCAAAGTCTTGATGATAAAACATCGTCTGCATATTTTTAGGATGCTTCCAACCTAATTGGCTATCGGCAACCCATAATGAACGCTCAGAAAAACTAGGTTTTATATGAGGAAAAAAAGCTCTTATAAAAAACTCAACCGCTATTAACGCTATTAAAAAAAAACCAAGGAATAATGCTATATTTTGTAATACTCTTTTCATGCGTCACAACGCCCTTGGCTACAATAAAATGTACAGCTAAATAATGGTTAGCTAATTGTAACCTACGTACTACTGGGTACCAATAAAAACATAAATATGATTAATGACTTAATAAGAGTGCTATTGACATAAAACTCTATAAGCTTAAAAACATATTAAAAACCATTTATTATTTAACGCTCTTGCATAGCCCTGCCTAGCTGTTGCTTTATTGGTGACAATAAATAACTGAGTAAACTCCGATGACCGGTTTTTATTTCGGCCATCACTTCCATGCCTGAACTTAAGGGTAATATATTGCCCGCCGCATCAATTAAATGGTTTTTTTGTAAGGCAATATTAAGCCGATAACCTAAGCTTTTTTGCCCGGTAAAAGTCGTATCATTATTTTTATTTACCACCGTGCCTGTTAATGTACCAAAGCGACTAAAAGGAAACGCTGATACTTTTATTTTTACTTCATCTCCTTTTTTTACAAAACCGATATCTTGATTCGCCAAATAGGCCTCTATTTCTAATTTATTGGTGATAGGTACTATTTTCATTATCGTCTCCCCAGCCCCTACTACTGCCATTTCTCCATAAACAGTTAAGTCTTTTACCACACCGGTAATAGGCGCCTTTACTATATGGTTTCTGTCTATAGCGCTATAACGTTGGTACTCACTATTAAGTTGTTGCAACTGGGTTTCTAGTTGGTAAATTTCTTCGAGCAGTGCAGATTTTTTTTGTGCTTTTTGAGACTGCATCTGCTGGTCTATTTGGGTGATTTGCTGAGTAAATGATTGATGCTCTAACTGCTTACTTTGAATTTGATAATTTAATTCTATTAAGCGGCTCTGTAGAGTCTGCCAGTTATTATTACTAATGTAGGCGTTATCTAATAATTTTTTAGCGGAGGCTAATTGCTGTTGTCCTAATTCTTTTTGTGCTTGTAATGACTTTAAATAAAACTGCTGTGCCCGGCTTTGGGTAACAAGTGCTATCTTTTTATTATTTAACATTTGTTGCTCTGCAAGCCAGGCACTATAAGCATGATAGGCCCATGTGTTTTTAGCTGTATTACCCTGCTGCTCTTCTAAAGAACCCCCACGGTTAACCCATAATAACAGCTGTTTTTTAGCCTCTATATACTGGTTAAGCGCTTTTATTTTTTCGCTTACCTGTTGCAGATTAGTTATGGCCTCTTCATTACGCCACTCTAATAAAGTAGTGCCTTTTTTTACTTTTTGCCCTTCTGTTACAAACAGTTTTTTTATCTGATGGCTTTTTATAGCTTTAATACTTCTAACTCGTTCGGTAGGAATAACTGTGCCTTGAGCTTGGGCGATAATATCTATTTGGCTTAATCCAATCCATAGCAGCGTCGTGATAAAAAACAAGATAATGACTATTAATAAATAAGACGCTAATGGATTTGCTGGGGTATCAACAAGCTGTAGTGCCTTGGGTAAAAAATTAGTATGGTCTTTATCGTGCGTATCTGCCTTTGATAATAATCTCATTTTTTTACTCCCCAACGGCTACCGTGTTGTTATTTTCTTTATCGGCTAATGGCTCTCCATATAAATCGACATCACGAGAGGATGCATACATTTGGCTATCCCACATTTGTCGATA
Organism: uncultured Spongiibacteraceae bacterium; assembly: GCA_965369155.1. GTDB lineage: Bacteria > Pseudomonadota > Gammaproteobacteria > Pseudomonadales > CBDUPS01 > CBDUPS01. The sequence goes on along the minus strand of CBDUPS010000235.1, from coordinate 634 downwards.
TAGTTTATTTTTAGCAATTAATTGATCATGGCTACCCTGCTCTACCACCTTGCCGCCATCCATCACTAAAATACGATCACAACGACGAATAGACGACAGACGATGGGCAATAATAATCATGGTATTTTGATAAGACTGAAAAAGATGGTCGTAAAAATTAGCCTCCATTAATGGGTCCATAGCACTGGTTGCCTCATCAAGTACTAGTATAGAAGGCTGCATAAGTAAGACTCTGGCAATAGCTAAGCGTTGTCGCTGCCCACCTGATAAGTTAGCACCTGCCTCACAAACTTGATGGTTATAACCTTTTTCAAAGCTAGTAATAAATCCATGTGCCCCTGACAAATGTGCTACCCGAATAATTTCATCCGTTGATGACATAGGCTTTGCTAGGGCTATGTTCTCAGCAATAGTGCCACTCCATAACTCTGTATGTTGGTTTACCACACCTATTTTTTTGCGTAATTGTGATAAAGAAAATTGCTGTAAATTTGCCCCATCAAGTTGAACCATGCCACTATCGGGCAAATATAATCGCTGTAATAACTTAGCAATAGTGCTTTTACCTGAGCCTGATTGGCCAACAATAGCTATTGTTTCACCGGCATTAATATCAATGCTAAGCTGTTGTAAT
>CBDUPS010000234.1:0-3558 GCA_965369155.1 uncultured Spongiibacteraceae bacterium | reverse complement strand
TAATTGATGGCCGCTTAACTGACAAAATGAAGCAAAGTCGCGCCATGAACCAGGGTCAGTAACCTCCGCCTCTAAGACATCACCAACGGCCATTTTATTCAATGCAAGCTTTGCTCTTAACAGCGGCATAGGACAAGCTAAGCCTGACAAATCAAGTTGTATCACTGTATTGCGCCCCATTGATAATGCTTCCTCTTTTCTTTTCATTGCCCTATGGTATAACGAGTAAAAATAACTCCTGCAAAATACCACCCATAATGAATTAATTACCTTTTTTTGAGTCTGACTTAACACAAAACCGATTAAACACATACCAACACCATGACCCAACATCACATAAAAAAAATAGTTTCTACCGCAATATTGTGCTTAGCCTCAATGCTTGGGATATTATGCCCTGTTGTTGCGGCAGATAATATCCTGCTTCCGTCATTAGGTGACAGCACGTCCGCTATTGTTTCTCCAGAGGATGAGCGTGCTATTGGTGCCACATGGTTACGCCAATTTCGCCAACAAGCACCACTATTAGATGATCCTATACTTTTAAGCTATCTGGAGAACTTGATTGCCTCTTTGGTGGTACACAGTGAGCTAAATGATCGTAACTTAACCATCATTATTGTCGACAACAAAAGCCTCAATGCCTTTGCTGTTCCTGGGGGTGTTATTGGTATTAACAGTGGTTTATTGCTTTTTGCCAATACCGAAGATGAGTTAGCCTCCGTTTTAGCCCACGAAATTGGTCACTTAAGCCAAAGACACTTTGCCCGCTCGATTGATGAAGCCCAGCGCAACACGCTCCCAACAATGGCGGCCCTACTTGCCAGCATACTTATTGCCGCAACCGCCGGTGGTGATGCAGGTACTGCGGCTATTATGGCAACACAAGCGGCCTCTTTAGAGCATCGACTAAAATTTAGCCGCCTACATGAAACAGAAGCCGATAGAGCCGGGGCAGACACACTGGTAAGAAGTGGCCGCAACCCCAAAGCTATGGGAGATATGTTTCAAAACATGCAAAGGCTCTATCGTTTTAACGGCACCAATGTACCTGAATACTTACTTACCCACCCTTTAACCAATAATCGTATTGCCGATGCTCGTAATAACACTCTAAATTTAGAAGGCCATACTGAAACGGATAACTTTGATTTTTTTATGATGGCAGCACGGGTGCAATCCTCTACTTTTCAAACCCCTAACTTTGCTATTAAATTTTTTAAAAGTGCATTAACTAATGGCCTAGGTAACATGACTGCCAATCAGTATGGTTTAGTTTTAGCATTAACCAAAGCTCACCAACTAGAAGAAGCCGGCCCATTAGCCGCTCAGTTGCAGCAAAAATATCCCTTATATATTCCTTTTGCATTAGCTGAAATTGATGTTTTTATCGCCGAAGGCAACTTTCAAAAAGCCCAAGAAAAACTCATATCGTTAAATAGCATTAACCCAGGAAATTACCCTATTAGCATGAAATACGCTTCTTTATTACTGCAAATGGGGGAGAATAATCAGGCAATAACGCTACTAAGGCAACAAATACAAAATCACCCAAATTCGCCAAATATTTGGTTTGAGCTTAGCAAAGCTGAAGCGCAAAACGGCCGACTCGCCCAAGCATTACAGGCACGCTCACAATATCATTTTTTAAATGGTCGTTATGAACCAGCCTTAAAGGTGTTATATCAGGCCAAGCAACACGCCGTGGGCAATGAACCGCTACTGTTTCAGATACAAGAGCAGATGCAGCGTTTAGAGCTTTTTCTAAAACGTAGCAATCGTCAACGCTAAGAGGCGGTAAAACTCAACATTCGCTGTAGTGGCAATAGGGCTTTTTTACCCAAGGCGGCATCAACACGTATCTCATTACTGCCTTCGGTTAAGCTACTAATAATATTATCTAAGTGATTCATCGCCATCCACGGGCAATTAGCACAACTACGACAAGTCGCACCAGCACCACCTGTAGGAGCAATAATAAACTCTTTATTGGGTACCTTTTGCTGTAGCTTATAAAAAATCCCTTGATCCGTAGCCACAATAAACTGTGGATTAGGTAAGGTTTCTGCTGCTTTTATAATTTGCGAGGTAGAACCCACAAAGTCAGCCAAGGCCAAAACAGGCTGTGGTGATTCTGGATGCGCCAAAACAGCCGCGTCAGGAAAAACGGCCTTCATATCTTGCAGACCTTTTACCTTAAACTCCTCATGCACAATACAAGAGCCATCCCACATCAACATATCGGCACCTGTTTGCTTTTGTACGTAAGCGCCCAAGTGTTTATCCGGTGCCCATAAAATTTTCTCACCTTTATCCATTAAATGCTCTACCACATCTACCGCAATACTGGAGGTAACTACCCAATCGGCACGTGCTTTAACAGCAGCCGAGGTGTTGGCATAAACCACGACGGTTCTCTCGGGGTGTTGATTGCAAAAGGCATCAAATGTTTCTATGGGGCAACCAATATCAAGAGAGCAGGTTGCCTCAAGCGTAGGCATGAGCACCATTTTTTCAGGGCTTAGTATTTTAGCGGTCTCGCCCATAAACTTAACACCCGCTACCAATAGTGTGGTTGCCGCACTATTAGCCCCAAAACGCGCCATCTCTAATGAATCTGAGACACAACCTCCGGTTTGCTCCGCCAAGGCTTGAATCACGGGGTCTGTATAATAATGCGCCACTAACACCGCATTTTTTTCATGTAATAACTGTTTAATGAGGGCGATTTTTGCAGCATCATCCTCTTTGCTCTGCACCTTAGCAAAGGGCATATCTGCCAAGTATTCTTGCACAATCTGACGAGGTGATAACTCTACGGTCATAACAAAAGTCCAATCCAAGCATTAAAAAATTGGCCGATTATAACACAGCCATTTTTTAGGATTTATTTCGTATTGGTTATTTTAATAGAAGCTTGAGTAAACCATCAGCCCACTTAACCGGCAGCCATTCAAAAAAACAGCGGGCTTTATCGGGTTTTACCGAGTAGGCCGTTTTAGGTGAACTCAACGTTAATGCTTTGTGAATCGTTTGGGCAATAATAAGCGGATCATGCGCTTTGTCTTGCTCTTTTACTGCTAATGTTCCCACTTTAGTTAATTGCTTTTTAAACAATTGACTATCATCTACCGCACGGGAGAATTGATCTTTTATACCTTTTACCATATTAGTTTTAAAAGGCCCCGGCTGAATTTTGATCACCTTTATCCCTAAAAACTGCAACTCCCGTCGTAAGCTATCTGAATAGGCTTCGATTGCATGCTTACTCATGCCATAAGCCCCATTAAAAGGCGCACCACTTTGCCAACCGGTTTCGGAGCTTATATTGATAATACGGCCTTGGCTTTTTTGCAACAAAGGCAAACAGCATTGGTTTACCCTAAAAGTACCCATCACATTAATATCAAGCACTAGCTTTAACACCTCTTCGGGCATTTCTGCCATAGAGCCTACCCGTAAAATACCGGCAAAATTCACCACCGCATCTAATTGCCCTACGGTATTTTTTATTTGCTCTACGGCTTGCTCAATACTTTTGCTGTCGGTGACATCCAT
>CBDUPS010000233.1:0-3559 GCA_965369155.1 uncultured Spongiibacteraceae bacterium | reverse complement strand
AAAGGCGATGACACTATGTCAGGGGGAACAGGTTCTAACACTTTTGTTTGGTTGGCTAATGAAAACGGGACTAGTGTGAATCCAGCCTTTGATACGATCACCGATTTTACCGCAGGTGGTGGTGGAGATGTTCTTGATTTATCAAGCCTGTTAGTTGGAGAAGAAAGCAACCCCCTAACAGATTACTTGCTGGTGACCTCTGATGGCACAGACTCCACGATACAAGTTGATCACAATGGAGGGTTAGTTTTTGAGGCTGATCAAGTCATCACGTTAGAGAACATAGATCTTACCGCTGGTGGAACACTGACCAATAATCAGATTCTTACCAATTTAATAACCAACACTAACTTAATTGTAGATTAATTCGGAAAGGAAAATTCAATGAACCAATCGTGTAAACTGATATTAATAGCGGCACTAAGTCTTCCAGCATTTTCAACCGCGATGGCTGAGGATGTTATTAATGTGCATATTAATAATGAAACCGGTAAACAAGGCACTAGAGAGCGGGCGGTTAACTTTGTCGATAGCGATAAAGATGGTGTTGCGCTAAAAGACGATCATTGCTTACAAACAGAGCTCTTTGCTATTGTTGATGAGAATGGTTGTTCTGCCGAAGATGAAAAAAATGATGAGCAGTATATTTTAAATGTTGAGTTTGCTAACGACTCAGTAATGATTCCTTTAAAGTTTTATGCTGAAATTGAAGAATTGGCAAACATTATAAAAAGTAAAGGTATTAACCAAGCGATAGTAGAAGGACATACCGATAGCAATGGTAGTGCAGCTTATAATGAAAGCTTGTCATATCGTCGAGCACTATCTGTGGTAAATGTATTAACCGATAAATATGGCGTTGAAAAAACAAAATTAATTGCCAAAGGTTATGGCGAATCTGATCCGATTGATTCAAACTACACTGAAGAAGGTCGTCGACATAATAGAAGGGTAGTGGTTAATTTTTTTACTGATCCGGAACGTGCGATGCACCCCTCTAGACTTTCCTATTAATTTAACGTTAATAGGTTAATAAAAGGCAGATTATCTGCCTTTTTGTTTTGTAAAGTAAGAAGGTAGACATATATGGATTCATTGCTAGAAAGCCTTCTCATTGTTTGTCGCTTAGAAAAAAGACCAGTATCACGAGCTGTTGTTTTATCAGGCTTACCGGTTCAAGGCCATTTAACGACAGAGCTTTTTATACGAGCAGCACAACAGGCCTCAATTAAAGCTAAGCTTCTTTCTAAGGCGCTTTCTGATATTCCAACTGGGGTATTACCCGCTGTTTTATTATTAAAGAGTGATAAAGCAGACATAAAAAGCTGCGTACTCTTAAAAATAAATCATGCAAAAAATACCGCAACTATTATTGACCCCGAACAGCCGGATGACCCAAAAGTTTTAGCATTAGCGCAGTTAGAAGCTTTATATGCAGGGCAATGTTTTTTTCTTAAAACAGAATTAAAATTTGAAGAGCGTATATCCGCATCTTTTAGCGACTATTCTACTCATTGGTTTTGGGGAACTTTATGGTTATCAATCCCCATTTACCGCGATGTACTTTTAGCCTCCCTTCTTATTAATATTTTTACTATCGTTAGCCCGTTGTTTGTAATGAATGTTTATGACCGGGTTGTGCCGAATAATGCAATGGAGACTTTATGGTCTCTTGCTATTGGTACATTAATTGTTTTTGCCTTTGACTTTGCTTTAAAAATATTACGTTATGATTTTTTAGAAGTGGCAGGAAAAAAATCAGACGTTCTTCTTACGTCAAAAATATTTTCGAAAGCAATGAATTTAAAAATGAGCGCTCGTCCGGTTTCTGTGGGCTCATTTGCTAGCAATTTACGCGAGTTTGATAGTGTTAGAGGTTTTATTACATCTACTACCATGGTTAGCTTGGCAGACTTACCCTTTTTGTTTTTATTTTTATTAGTTATTTGGTATGTGGGAGGAAGTTTAGTCCTTATCCCATTATTAATTTTCCCCATCGTAATAATCTATGGATTAATTTCTCAGTTCCCTTTGTATCGAGCCGTTGAAAAAACCTATCGATCATCAGCCCAAAAAAATGCACTTTTAATTGAGAGTTTAATTGGAATTGAAACGGTAAAATCATTGGGTATTGAGAATGAGCTACAACATCAGTGGGAACAAAATGTTGGACATTTAGCGCACTGGGGACAAAAGTCACGAATCATTTCAGCAACAACAAATCATTTCAGCGCTTTTATGCAGCAGGTTGTTATGGTTGGTATGGTAGTTTATGGGGTTTATTTAATTTCAGATCAAATGCTAACACTTGGTGGCTTGGTGGCCTGTGTTATGTTGTCTAGCCGTGTTGCTGCACCTATTTCTCAAATAGCAGGATTACTAGCCGGTTACCAGCAAGCAAAAATTGCTTATGAATCATTAGACGATGTTATGAAGCTGTCTGATGAAGTGTCTGATATCACCGAGTCAAAAATTAATTTTGAAAACATTAATGGCGATATTTCTTTTAAAAACGTTTATTTTTCTTACCCTAATGGCTCCGATCCTGTGTTACATGATTTTTCGTTAGAGATAAAACAAGGAGAAAAAGTAGCTATTATTGGGCGGCTTGGTTCGGGCAAAACAACGGTACTAAAAATGTTACAAGGCTTTTATTACGCAGATAAAGGTCATCTTTTTATTGATGGTATTGATATAAGACAGCTAGGCATTGCTGATGTAAGAAGGCAGATAAGTTATGTTGATCAGGCGCCGATGTTTTTTTATGGCACCTTAAAGGATAACTTAACTAAAGGCTTAACTTTTATTTCGGATGAAAAAATAATAGAAGTAATACATGCCGTGGGACTAATGAGTCTTATTAACAGCCATCCCGCAGGTTTAAATTTGATGATTGCCGAGCAAGGTAATAATTTATCGGGAGGGCAAAAGCAAAGCTTAGCATTGGCAAGAGCTATGCTTCGTAGTCCTGCTATTTTTTCTTTAGATGAACCGACAAGTGCAATGGATAATGCTTCAGAAGATTTTATAAAAAAATCGATGCTACCGCATTTACAAGATAAAACTGTAGTATTAGTAACTCATAAAATGTCGATGCTTTCATTGGTCGACAGAGTGGTTGTAATGGATGCCGGTAGAAAAGTTGCTGATGGTCCAAGAGATGCTGTTTTGGCTATGCTAAAAGAAGGAAAAATAACGTCAGGTGTAGCCAAATGACTTTTTTATCACAACTACAAGAGCGCGTTTCTAAGTGGTGGTCAGTGCCCGAAGACGACGGTGATATGCAATATATGACGTCGGTGAGTGAGGCACTATTACAAAAGTCTCCCCACGGAAAACAACTTTTTTTAAAGATATTTTTCTTATTAGTTATTGCTGTTATTCTTTGGGCCGCTTTAGCAACAGTTAACGAGTTTACCCGTGGCTTTGGCAAGGTGATACCGTCTCAAGAAGTTCAGGTAATACAAAATTTAGAGGGCGGAATTTTATCTGAGCTTTATGTAAAAGAAGGTGAATTAGTTGAGCAAGGTCAACCTTTAATGCGGCTTGATGATACACG
>CBDUPS010000232.1:0-3562 GCA_965369155.1 uncultured Spongiibacteraceae bacterium | reverse complement strand
ATAAAGAGGGCTTGTTGTTTGCTAAAAAACCAATTCAAACTAACCGGCGCGCTTTTGAGTATTTTAATGATAAACAAAAAACGGATGCAGCCTTTAATAAAGAGGGTGCATTTACTTTAGGTGATGCAGGTTATGTAAATGAGGATGGCTTTATATTTTTAGCCAACCGCCGGGGTGATTTAATTATCTCAGGGGGTGCTAATATATATCCCGCTGAAATAGAGCAGGCTTTATGTAACATCACCGAGGTAGATGATGCTGCCGTATTCCCAATAAATGATGATTACTGGGGGCAAAGGCCTTGGGCATTAATTGTGTTAAATAAAAGTGCTGATATTGATGGCCACTATTTAAAACAACAATTAAAAACAACATTAGCCGGCTATAAAATCCCCGATGGTTTTATTTTTACTGATAGCATTCCCCGTAGTGATGCGGGTAAATTATATCGGCGCTATTTAACCGAACAATATCAACAACAAATAACAGCAACAACGTAGTAAGGAATCTATTTTTATGGGATTTAATTGGAAAAACACCGAAGAAGTGTATGGCATTATCAGCCGTCTTTTACATTGGTTTATTGGCTTCGCTATTATTGGAATGCTGTGCTTAGGTTGGTATATGTCAGGCCTAGATAAGTATGACCCTAACCGTGGTTTTTTGTATGAGTTTCATAAAGCATCTGGCGTTTTACTACTATTTTTAGGGTGTATTCGGGTTTTGTGGATTTTCTTTAGCCCTAAACCATTACTGCCGAATAGCTTAAAACACTGGCAAAAAAATGGGGCTAAATATATGCACATTGCCTTATATAGCTTTGGAATTATTATGCCATTATCCGGTTATATTTGGGCCTGTGCTGATGATTATGCATTTTCTTTTTTTGGTTGGTTTACCGTGCCTTTACTGTTTCCTAAAATGGAATACTACACATCAATAGGTGGCAATATTCATGGGGCTCTCGCTATTGTTTTTGCTGTTTTGGTAGGTGTTCATATTATCGCTGCATTAAAGCATCACTTTATTGATAAAAATACGATTTTAAAACGGATGCTTTAAAACCCTCTACATTATAAAAAGTTTTAAAACGCGCTACCCAGCGCGTTTTTTTATCGTGGCACACTCCTTGCAATAACCCTTGTGTATAAGCAAACCGGCCTTTTTTTTAATAAAAAAAGAGCTAAAGCGGTGCGTTTATTTTTACATGCACACATTGGGTGCAAAACCTAACGCAGGAGTTGATATGAGTCGTTTGAGTGTAAAACAAAACATAGGCTTATTACTGGCGGCACTTGTGCTGTCTCCCGCATCATTTGCGGAAGCAGGGCAGCTTGATACGGGCAATACAGCGTGGATATTGGTGGCAACTGCTTTGGTGTTGTTTATGTCGTTACCTGGTTTGGCTTTATTTTATGGCGGCTTGGTTCGCTCTAAAAATGTGCTGTCTGTATTAATGCAGTGTTTTTCTATTGCCGGTGTTGCCTCGTTAATATGGTTTGTTGTGGGCTATAGTTTGTCGTTTACAGGGGATGGTGCCTTTATAGGCTCTTTTGCAAAGTCATTATTAATGGGTGTGCAAGAAGGTACATTAACCGGTGATATTCCTGAAACGGTTTTTATGGCTTTTCAAATGACCTTTGCCATTATTACTCCCGCATTAATTATTGGGGCTTTTGCCGAGCGAATGCGTTTTTCGGCAGTGCTATTATTTTCGGCTTTTTGGGTGTTGTTGGTTTATATACCCGTGTGTCATTGGGTGTGGGGTGGAGGTTGGTTAGCGCAGTTAGGTTTGCTTGATTTCGCCGGTGGAACGGTAGTGCATGTTACCGCAGGTGTTGCCGCTTTAGTGGCGGCTTTGGTTGTGGGTAACCGTCAAGGCTTTGGCACAACACCCATGCCGCCACACAATTTAACCATGACCGTAACAGGAGCGGGGATGCTATGGGTTGGGTGGTTTGGCTTTAATGCAGGCAGTGCTTTAGCGGCTGACGGCAATGCAGGGATGGCGTTATTAGCAACGCACTTATCGGCCTCGGCAGGGGCACTTACTTGGATGACAATTGAGTGGATTAAATATGGTAAACCCAGTGCCTTAGGTATTGTTACCGGTATGGTGGCAGGGCTTGGAACCATCACTCCAGCCTCAGGTTTTGTGGGGCCATCTGCTGCAATTGTTATTGGTACGGTGGCAGGTGTTGTGTGTTTTTATGCAACGCTTTACCTTAAAAACAAGCTTAAGATAGATGATTCCCTTGATGTTTTCCCTGTTCATGGTGTGGGGGGAATTATCGGCACGTTAATGGTTGGTGTGTTTGCCAGCAACCAGTTAGGTATTTTTAGTGGCCAAGGTTTAGCCGATGGCGTAAGTATTATTCATCAGGTTGCTGTGCAAATGTTGGGGATTTTAGCTACAGGTTTATATACGGCAATAATTACTTATGTATTGCTTAAAGCGATTGATCTCATGGTAGGTTTACGGGTAACAATTGAAGAAGAAGCCCAAGGCCTTGATATAATCTTACATAATGAAAGTGGTTATGATTTATAAAGCTGTTTTTATGAGGTATTTTTAAAGCACAACCTATAAACTGATGACTTATACTTAGGCGGCTTTTTTAGGCCGCTAGGTTTGTTTAATCGGTTTGTAGGTTTTTAAAATGAATAGTGAGTTAATACTTTATACCACGTTAGGTTGTCACTTATGTGAGCAGGCAGAGGCACTTATTATGCCTTTACTTATTAACAGCTCATACCAATTAACTAAAGTTGATATTGCTGATAGTGAAGACTTGGTGGCGCTATACGGTATAAAAATTCCCGTGTTAAAAAATAGCAAAACACAACATGAGCTATGCTGGCCCTTTACCAGCGAGCAGATACAACAGCTGGTTAGTTAAAGGTGTTGGTTTTTATCTTACGGTAAATTAAAAAAGCGCTTGGCATTAGCGGTGGTTTCTAAGGCTATAGTCTCCAGTGTTTTTCCAGTGACATCGGCAATAGTTTGAGCAATCCAAGGGAGGGTACAGGGCTCATTGGTTTTTTTGTTGCGTAATAGCTCGGCACTTTTTGGGGGTAGGTTTCGGGGTAGTAAAAAAGGTGAGTCGGTTTCTATCATAAGGCGGTCTGCCGGAATATCCTTAACCAAAGCTAACACATCCTTTCCTCGGCGCTCATCACAAATCCAGCCGGTAATACCAATATAAAGATTTAAATCTAAATAGCGGTACAGAGCTTTTTTATCCCCAGTAAAGCAGTGGATAACACCATTAGAAAAACGGTCACGATAATAACTGAGTATGTCACTTTGTTTCTCAAAGGCATCTCGCTCATGCATAAAAAGAGGCAGCTGTGTATTACAGGCTAATTCAAGTTGCTGTTCAAAAGCCTTTATTTGCTGTTGTTGATCACTAAAGTTTCGATAAAAATCTAAGCCGGTTTCACCAATGGCAACCACCTTGGGATGCTGAGCTAAGTTTTTTAATTCGCTATATGTGCTGCTATTCCACTGGCTTGCCTCATGGGGGTGAATTCCAACGGTGCAATAAATGGCATCGTTTAC
>CBDUPS010000231.1:0-3579 GCA_965369155.1 uncultured Spongiibacteraceae bacterium | reverse complement strand
CGGGGGTGGCTACCACCTCATTAACATTGGTGACTGCGATTGCATTGCGTTTGCTGTTACTGGGTAGTTTGGCATGTGAGCCATCGCAGTAGGGTGGGTTTTTGCTGTGTTTGCAAAGACATAAATAAGCATCACCGGTTTCTTCGGCGGTAAAGGCTTTGGGCACCATAGAGGTGCCTTGATGAGAGCCATCACAAAAGGGTTGGTTTTTTGAGCGGCCACAGGAGCACCAGTAATACTCTTCGCCTTTATTAAGTGGTACTGCTTGGGGTTTTACGTCAACAACAATGGGCTTGCTCATGTTTATTATCCTTAAAGTTATTCGTTGTTATGTGGATTATCAAAATTGTAAATTTGCTCAGTTTTATAGTTTTTTTACCTTGATGTTTTGTTAACTGCGGTGTGTCGATAAATTATTGTCGACTTATTCAGGCGTTTTTAGGAGAGCTATTTACCCGTCGTCATTTTATAAAGGGTGTTATCTTTTTTGATAAAGTGATGATACAGCGCCGCTCCTGCGTGCCCTAAAATGAGCATCCACACCAGCCATGCGCCAAACACTTGTTTATGAATAAAATCCATCGGCGCCTCGAATGCCTCAGGGGTAATGCCAAGCCCTTCAATTACTAAGCGATTAAATAGTTGCGTGCTTTCAAATTTAGGAATATCAAACATAAAGAAAAACTCTGTATTAATTCCTGTGCCCAAATATCCCGTAACGGGCATGATAATCATAATAGCGTATAGCGCTAAGTGGCCTGCATGGGCGGCCATGTGTTGCAATCTTGTGCCTGGCTCTAATTTTGGTGGGCGGTTAGTGATACGCCAAATAATACGAAGGGCGACAACAACGGCTATGGTGATTCCGATAGATAAGTGCAGTTGAATAGCGATCCAATTCTCTGGGGTATCTCTATCGGTAAACCAATGGCGATAATAAACACTTATGTACGAGCCTAAAAATAAAATGGCGGTTCCCCAATGTAGCCATTTGGCAATAGAGCCATAGTTATTACGCGTGTTTTTTAATTTCATAAAAACGGCCTTATATTTATTTTGTTACGCAACAATAAAAATTAATTTTTAGAATCAGCCCATTGAATAAAACCGCTAATAAACTTTTTTAAGCGCCTTTGTGCCGTGTCATCAATTAACTCGTTGTCTGCATTAAATGCTTGATGAGAGCTGCCCACGATATATTCTATGGCGGGATACACCTCACTTAAGGTCGAGGCTAAAATACTACGCAAGTGAGCCTGTCCTCTAGCGCCACCCACCGGGCTTGGAGAGGCGCTCATAATAGCGATAGGCTTATGTTTTAATGGTGATTCAAAGCCCGGGCGAGATGCCCAGTCCAACGCATTTTTTAAAGGGCCAGAGACGCTATGGTTATACTCTGGGGAGGCGATAAGTAATGCATCGGCCTCGTCAATAAGCTGTTTAAATTGCAGCACTGATTCGGGCGTGGCATGGCTTGGGTCAACGGTATTATCAATGTCTTCGTTGTACAACGGTAAATCAACAGAGGCAAAAATAAGGGTAGAGCCTTGAGGTAACAGTTTTTCTGCCTGTTTTAATAATGCAGTATGAGACGATTTTTTTTGTAAACTTCCTGATAAAGCGACAATATTCATACGAGTGTTCCATTGTTGTAGTCAGAGATGGCTTGTTCTATTTGCTCTTGGGTATTCATCACAAATGGCCCCCAGTTGGCGATGGGCTCTTGTATCGGCAAGCCTGCTAAATAAAGTAATCGGCTATCTTGTGCTGCGGTTATTTCTACAGACTCTCCCTCACTTAACATCCCGAGTTGCTGCGCGTTGAGAGATTTATTCTCAACTAAAATAGAGCCTTCATACACATAAAGCAGTACACGTTTATTACTATCGCTGGCAATTTTTATAGAGTCGCCTTTGCGTAAAAAAATATCAAAATAATCAGGCTTTACCGTTACGCCGGTAACAGGACCTTGCACGATATCGCCATTGTTATTGAAGGCGCCGGCAATAATTTTTGCCTGGCTATTGTTGCCAAAAAAGGTCACAGGCACGCTTTCTTTCGGAAATTCATTGTAAGCGGCATCTTGCATTTTTTCTTTGGCCGGTAAATTTACCCACAGCTGAAAACCATGCAAACGACCATCCTCTTGCATTGGCATTTCTGAGTGTAATACACCGCGGCCTGCGGTCATCCACTGAACACTGCCAGGGTTAAGTATGCCTTCGTTACCCATGTGATCTTTATGCTTCATTGAGCCTTCTAACATATAGGTAACGGTTTCAAAGCCTCTGTGAGGGTGTTCAGGAAAACCGCCAATATAATCGGCGGGGTCATCAGAATAGATTTCATCGAGCAATAAAAAAGGGTCGAATGTTCCCAAGGCTTTTCGGGCAACGTTACGATTTATTTTTACGCCGTCACCATCTTTAACCGGCTCACTATTTTGTATATGTATTAGTGTTCTGTTCATAAGAGATCCTTAGAATTTTTTTCTATTATGGGGCTGAGTAAAATCAAGCTCAGGGCCTACAGGAACCACTCTTGTAGGGTTAATCATCTCGTGGCTGTAATAGTAATGAGTTTTAATATGCTCAAAATTGACTGTCTTGGCGATGCCCTGATGCTGATAAAGCTCCCGTGTGTAATTTGATAGGTTAGGGTAATCTTCAATGCGTTTTTTGTTGGTTTTAAAGTGTCCGTGGTAAACCGCATCAAAGCGAATCAGTGTGGTAAATAAACGCCAGTCAGCTTCTGTTATGCGGTCACCGGCCAGATAAGGTTGCCGACTTAATTTTTCTTCAACGACGTCTAGGGCATTAAAAAGTTGGTGATAGGCTTTTTCATAGGCTTGCTGTGTGGTGGCAAAGCCGGCCTTATAAACACCGTTATTAATGTTGTCGTAAACCAAAGCATTTACCTTATCAATCTCATGTTGGAGTTCGGCAGGGTAAAAATCCGTTTTTATATCGGTAAACTCATCAAATGCGCTATCAAGTATGCGGATAATCTCAGAGGATTCATTGTTTACAATGTTGCCGGTTTTAGTGTCCAACAACAGCGGAACGGTAACACGGCCGGTGTAACCTGAATCCATGTTGGTATAAACCTCATACAGATATTGAATGCCCTTAATGGGGCTTGGGTTGTAACCCAGAGAAACGCTTAATTCATCATCCACTTCCCAGCCGTTGTCCAGCATCTCAGGCTTCACCAGTGTTACGCCAATAACGCTATCTAGTTTTTTAAGGCTTCGATAAATTAACGTTCTATGCGCCCAAGGACAGGCCAGACACACAAATAAGTGGTAGCGACCTGATTCAGCGGGAAATTCCTCAGTGCCAATTTGGCTACGAAACTGAGAGTCTTTTCTAACGAACTCGCCATTACTTGATTTAGTATCGTACCAATCGGTATGCCATTTGCCTTCTATTAATAAACCCATGATGTGACCTCAACGTAACAGTTAGTGATTGAATTTTTTAGCGATTACTTGATCGGCTGAGAAAGAGCCGCCACCCATAACCAATAAAGCAACCGATGATGCTAACAAGCTTAAAGCAAACTCATAGCCGTTGTTAC
>CBDUPS010000230.1:0-3590 GCA_965369155.1 uncultured Spongiibacteraceae bacterium | reverse complement strand
GCAAGCGCGACAACGATTGGTTAATCAAATGGTTGAGATTATTAATGGCTTTAATAAAGGCACACCAATTAATAAAGTGAGTTAAAGGAGAAGGTAGGTGGATTTAGAGAAACGCTTAGAAGAATTAGAAATGCGTATTACCTTTCAAGAAGACTTTATTGAAAGTTTAAATAAGGTGATTGCAGATCAGGGTGCCATGCTAGATGAGGTGGTGAAGCGTTACAAAAAATTATCTGAGCAGATGGTGGGTTTATTAGAAGATGGCGGTGATAGTGATCAGCCACCGCCACACTACTAATAAATAGAGCAGGGTATTAAAGCGCTTCTACATCATCGGCTTGTAAGCCTTTTTCGCCGTCACTGACCGAAAACTCAACTTGCTGGCCATCAAATAATGAACGTCTGCCTTCCCCACGAATAGAGCGATAGTGAACAAAAATCTCTTCGCCATCTTCGCGAATAATAAAGCCATAGCCTTTGGCACTATTAAACCATTTTACTTCACCGGCTTCTCTTGGGCCGCTTGGGGCAGATTGCTCAGCTTGTTGTTGCTGTAATGGTTGAGCAGCCTTTGCTTTTTTTGCAGGTTTTTTACTAGGAGATTGAGCTTTTTTCTTGGCGTTAGGTGACAATATGATAGTGTGGATAACAATACCAACAAGTACGGCAAAAAATGTAGTTGTTGCACTAGTAATTGAAAAATCACTAGAAACTAATACGCTGGCTATAAATGTAGCGATAGCAGAAAGAACTAAAGCGGTAATAATAGGTAGAACAGTTTTCATGGAACCTCACTTGGTGATTGATGAATGTCAATAAAAATAAAAATAGAGTCAGGCATTATAACACCTAGGCTTAGAATATCACGGAGCCTTTGCTGCTTATTTTTTAGTAAAAAAGAGGGAGAGTTATGGGGTGGGATAGAGAAACAGAGGGTTTTTGGACGGATCGGAGTGATGCGGCCGCTTACCTTAATAAAAAAATGGATAAAGGGCTAACAGAGCAAGATAAAAAAGTATTGCAGCAGTTTATTGACCAAGGTGTTGCAGTATTGCCCAAAGCCTTATCCGAGGAGCAAATTGATGCTGTATTAAAGGATATGCAGACTGTCTCTGATACGCCAGAGCATTTTTTTATTAGACAAAAACGAAAGTTAAAGCATCCAACAAAAAAAGTTGTTCAGCGGGATAAGTTTCGGTTTATTGACTTCCATGTTAATAGTGCTGCGGCACAATCGGTCATGTTAAGTGAACCGATTACTCACTTTTTATCTCTCTTGTTTGAAGAGACGCCGGTGCTATTTCAAAGTTTAGGATTTGTTACCGGTTCAGAACAGCGAATACATCAAGATTCAGCTTATGTAGTGGTTAATAAGCCATTAAAGTTTGTTGGTGTATGGATAGCCTTACAAGATGTGGAGGCAGGCAGTGGTGAGCTAGAATATTTTATTGGAAGCCACCGCTGGCCCCATCATTTATTTAATGAGGGAACGTCTAAGTCTTGGTTACCCCCAAGAGATGGTATGGGGAAAAATGGTAAGTATCTTGATTGGTTGCAGGATCAGGCTAAAGAACGGCAGATTATGGCCACATCATTTTTAGCTAAAAAAGGCGATGTGTTGATTTGGTCTGCAGACTTGGCTCATGGTGGTAGTAAGATAATTAACCCCGACACAAGCCGTTTTAGCTTGGTAGGGCATTATTGTCCGGAGTCTATTTTCCCTAGTTATTGCAATGTGCCTTATTATTCTCGTGTAACATATCAACAGGGACTATTTAGTAGTCGTTACTATGACCTCAGACAAAAACTACATAATGAGTTTTATAAAGCGGCATTGCCTGAAGATGGTGATGTATAAGAATAAAAAAACAGATTACGTATTTGCTAGCTTCCAGTTTTGATTAAGCTGGCCTAATTCAAACTCTAAAACAGCTGTAATTTTTTCGAGTCGTTCACTGGCATTTTTAATCATCGGTTTATCTATGGTGTCACTGCCGGCAACGGAACCGTCGTGTTTAAGCACCTGCTCATAACGATTGAGTAATTCTTTATTGGTTAAAATGAGCTTTGCTATAAGTGATGCTTGCAGGTTAATGAGTAACGGGAAATCAAGTTCGTTAGGCTCACACTCATATAACTTTCGATCATTGTTCATAGTAATTCCAGAGGCTGATGGATTGCGCTATAAAAAATAAAAGTGCCATAGGGCACCTTTATTTTTGTTTTATTTATAGAGTGAAGGGTTATTCTACAGTAAAGGTTTTGTTCTGACCAAAGGTGAATATTTGACCGTCAACGGTAGTCGCTCGAATACTTACATCGTATTCCCCTGATGTTAGCTTTTCCGGATTAATTGTATATTTAAAGCCAACATTAGGTTTATTAGGATCATAAAAATCATCAAACTGCTTGTGTAGTGGTCTGTTGATTTTGTATGTGGCAATACCTGCGGGCTCGCCATTAATAAGTACTTCTACTGTACGGATGCCTGTTGGTTGGCTCATTGCATAGCCTGTAACAAGAAAACCATCTATTTGAACAGAACCAGTCTTTCTGTCAGGTAACGAGGCAACATCAATTTTTGCTGTATCTGGGGTAGCCTCTATTTCTGTAGAGATATCAGCCTTGTTTGAAGATTCTGGTGTTGGATTTGAACCTTCTTGTGAGCAGCCTATTAAAAGTAATGTGCTGAGTGCTGTGGCGGTTAAAAGTTGCTTCATTGGTATCTAATCTCCGAGTAGTGGGGTATTCAAAAAGACAGTGTACAAAAATTAATAAAAAATTTCAGGACAAATAGGAAAACTTGGGTGGTAGTGGGCAATCAAAAATAGCCGCAAAGGTTCTTAATAATTCAATTTCTTTAACGAGTACTTTTCCGTCGCTTTCAATACAGGCAATACAGGCTTTTAATAGTTTGGGTTTTTCTAATGGTGCGAGTGTATTAAGTCGCTCTAGTGCTTGGCCTAATTGCTGTAATGATAGTTGTTCTGGAGTAGAAGAATTAAGGGGCAAATCTAAGTTTTTTAGCCCTTGTTTTAAAGCATGCTCAACCTCTTGTGGGGAGTCATTGCCGTGGTGGGCGAGAAAAAATAAAACGGAATGTATTTCATCTTTTAATTGCGCTATTTTTTTATTGTCGGTAACACGGGGTTTTTCTTTTGTGTTGAGTTGATGAATAACCCATTGATATAAAGACCACTCGCTTACCGATAAATGTCCGTCAGCATGGGCAAAAGCAATCATTTGCTGACGTAATTTTTTACCTTGCTCTGTGCTTAATTGCGACAATGCAGGAGCTGCGATAGACAGTAGGGGGAAAAATAATTCGGGGTTAAGCTGCTTTGTATCGGGGCGAAGATGAGAGATGATATTTGCAGTTGATAAATCCTCATTGGCAAGATGGTTTACAGCACGGGAGAATAATAAATCATCAGCTGGGGCAATAATTAGTGATAGTATTAAAGCGGATACCTCATCAGTGCTATGCGAGGCTTGATAGAGTAAGCGTGGTATGCCGCCAATTAATGATTGTGCTTTATCAAGGCCACTATCATTTAGCTCGCCTGAGGTATCAAGCCATTGATCACTAT
>CBDUPS010000229.1:0-3592 GCA_965369155.1 uncultured Spongiibacteraceae bacterium | reverse complement strand
CTTCACTTGCATTATCCTCTAGGCTAAACCTATCACTATTAGTCAATACTCATTAAAAAACGCGAGTAGCATAAAAAAGAAACCAGAAAAAAACACCACCCAAACAGGTAGGAGTTACTTTCTGGCTAAACGTTAATGTAACTTAATAATAAAATTAGGCGGTTATGGTCTTATCCACCCCAAACAACTGGCGGTATAAAACTCCTGTGGCTAAGTAGGCTAATGGAACCGTCCAAATCCAACCAATAATGGTGAAAACACTTAACAGTATAAAAATACCTAGCAAAATACCTAAAGCAAAAACCTGCCACCATTTTTTAGTAATGGCTTTACGGCTAATCTCTAATGCTTCCCAGATACCTAGATTTTTTTCAACCATTAAAGGCAAGGCAAACATATAAGCCACCGATAAATAGATACCCGGAATAATAAAGCAAATAAGCCCCACATAAATAAGCAAGTACATAAGTAATTGCTGCAACGTAATGGGCATCATTTTAGCGTAATACTGAAACACATCAGCAAAGGTAGGGGTTTCACCAACACTACGTCTAATGGCATACAATATAAGCCCTGCAGTTATCGGCACGGTAACGGGAAAAGCTATTAATGTGGCGAGCAGGTCTAAAGAAAGCTTTTGCATATCCGTCATCGCTTCCAAACTTTCCAACGAATTAACACCACCTACTATGACATAGACAATCCCATTTACCACTTGGCCTATACCTGCGCTAATTAATAATGCACAGATAATAATAGCTTTACTGCCTGAGACTAATGCCCATGCCTCTCGGACTATTTCGCCAATATCAAAAGTAGATTCACCGGCTAAGGCTTTATCAATAGAGCCTTGATTAGATGACAAATGGGAAAAGGTATCCGAAGACACCCCATAAATATCATCATTATTATCCTGATGGTTGTTATCTGACATATTCATAAGTTATTGCTCAGCTGTATAAAACCGTGAGCATAACAAAAAACAACCTGTACAAAAAATATTTATACCCTATTCATCGGTAACGTTAATGCACTTATCGCCCAGTAATCGGCCGGTATACTATGGGGCAATGTAATATCAAAAATAAATTCATCGGTTGTTGTCGGTGAGCTTGCATCATGTTGGGAGGCGAGCATCGCATCGCTAAAAAACTGATTCATACTCTCAACCGATAAAATAGCTGATTGCTGATCGGTAACCACTTCAATAGAGCTCAATACATTTTTTTGCAGATTTTGGCTGTCTCTATCAAACCAATCCGCAGCAATAATTTGATCCTCTGAGGCAAAATCAATCATTAAATCATTATCCGCTTGGGCGAAACTAATCTTCTGATAATCAAAGCCTTGTAATATAAGTGAATCTTTATCCGCCTCTGCAAAGTTATAAGCGATAAGCGTATCAACCCCATCACCTAGGGCAAATTGAATAATATCGTGCCCCATACCACTTAATATCGTGTCGTTGCCTGTGCCACCAATTAAAGTGTCTACCTCTTGTCCACCGCGTAACCAATCATCACCGGCGCCACCATCAAGGTATTGAGGTGCCTCTGACCATCCGTTTAATATGTCGTCGCCTTCAGCGCCATAAAAAGTTCCACGTCCACCACCGGCAGACACATTATCATCTCCGGCTCCCGCAAAAACCGTATCATCTCCCAAGCCTGTAAAGATAAAATCATTACCTGCCAAACTGTGTATCACATCATTACCTTGGCCTAAAAAAACCTGATCACTCTCATCGGTCGTAAAAACCTCATGTGATTCGCTTATTGGCAATACCGTAACGGCGATATCCCCCAACACAGAATACTGCCAATCACTTACGGTGTAATGCTGTAAAAAAGTTTCGGACTGATTACCCGTTAAAGTAAAGCTATTAATTTGTTGATTAAGATCAGCGGAGCTACTGTCTAACGATAAAACATCACCATTGATGTCGGAGTCATTGGTTAATAAAAAATCAAAATTAAACTGCGGGTTAAATGCCTCTTCAACAAATATAAAATCTTTATTGGCACTAGGTGCTGTATTTTTATCGTACTCACGGCTTACCATTTGTTTTAGTTCATTTTGTGAGTACGATTGTTTTATCCATGTAATTGAACCTAATTCATAAGCATTTTGGCTCACCCAATAAGGCAGTTCCACATTAACTGTTGAGTCGTTTGTAAAACTATTTTTTATCACTAATGTGCTTTGTGCTTTATTTGAGTCTAGTATATTTTTTGCACTAAGAATCATATCATCTGCCACACGATACACATCGGTGAGCTCATATTCATCAGAGCCTCTCCAGCCACCCCAAATTACTTTATTGTCTCCATATATATCATCAATAATTAAATTATCACGGCCGGCATAATAAAAATCATTACCCTCAGCACCACGTAAAATATTTTTATTACCTGTTAAAAAAAATCGATCATCACCAGTACCACCTTCGGCTATCACATTATTTGCTTCACCAACAATAACGTCATCACCACCTGCGGCATTAATACTCGACACATTTTTTAAAAAATTATCGGCTGATAAGTAGCCCAAATAACCATAAGTTCGTTCAGGCTGAGGATCTGGATTATCTTCGGTTGCCTCTGGGGTTTTAAAAAATCGATCTGGGTGATACTGGGCCAATGGCATTACTTGATAATGCGATAGTAACTCGCTGTCATCGGTGCCTTGTAAACGGCGATTATAATCACCTTGTTTTATCGAAAAGCTTTGTCCATCAAATAATGTTATCTGCCAATCCGGTAATGAAAACCCTTCATCACCAACACGCTCTTCATTGCCATACCAGCTATCCAACCAAATAGTATCAGTGCCCGCTAATGATATTTTTAAACTATTATTAATTTCTTCAAAGGTTATATTACTTTTAGCAAAGCCCTCTCCCAAAGAAATATTACCTCCTACATAACTGGTGTAATGGTCAATGCCATCGCCCTGTAAAAACCGAACATTTAACATGTTATCTTTAGAGATTAGCGTATCATTACCTAAGCCCATTTCAATTTGCTGTATGCTCACATTAGGCTTTATCGTTACGAGGTCATCCCCTGTATTACCAAATAACATAGGGCTATTGCCACTTTGTATTTCTACTAATTCAATAAAATCCGCACTTTCTAAATTAATTGGTTCAAATATATTGCTTAAAAAAAGCCTATCGTTACCGCCATTCTCGTATTCAATAATATCTTGATTGGTAAGACTGCCAGATATTTGATAGTAATCATCACCCGCACCACCATTCATTAAAAAAGAGTTGGTTGAATTATTTATAATAAAAGTATCATTGCCTACCCCACCAAAAAACTGATGCTGTTGATTTGAGTCAGATTGAACATCATCGGTAAAGGTATCGTTACCCCCCTCGCCATACCACTGAAAAACAGCCGCTTGATCAGTTGAGGGGCTAGAGAAAACATCATTACTATCTGTGCCATAATCAATAACTGTTTTTTGATCATCGCCTACAACAATGGTTTGGTTGTTATCTCCTTGGGATAACGACTCTAATTTATTTAATGAAAAGTGCGTATACTGGCTGCTGTCGCGGTCAAACACATAAATAATCTCATCA
>CBDUPS010000228.1:0-3600 GCA_965369155.1 uncultured Spongiibacteraceae bacterium | reverse complement strand
GATTTTTAACCAAACCCCTAAAAACGATTTAAAAGGATCTTCACCAATACCGGATAAATACTGAAACTCTGGATGACTCTCGGCGTCATCTAGGTTGATGGTTTCCTCTTTACGAACCACCAAACCCACCAAACCTTCATCGGGGCTTAAGCTCACCTTGCCACAGGCAGATTTATTCAGCCCTTCAGTTGCCATAAACACATAGCGGTCAATGGCTTGATCATGGATATAGACAGAACAAACATCGGTTTCGATGGCATCTTTAACACGCAAAACAATCATATCAAGCACTTCATCAAGGCTGCGCGCTGAGGCAACCTCTTGAGTAATGCTTTTTAACGTTGTTAGCATATTCAGCATTCAGAATGCCCCTTTCTTACTTTGTTCTGCTGCTTTCCTAACCAATGCAGCATGGGCGGGAGACAATTCTTTTAACGCTTTTCGATACACATCCTGCTTAAAATCGACCACCTGGGTTAAAGGGAACCAATAGCTTGCCCAGCGCCAATGATCAAATTCAGGCTTAGGTCCTCCATCAAAACTAATCGCACTATCTTCGGCATTAATTTTTAACAAAAACCATTTTTGTTTTTGCCCTACGCATAAGGGCGACTGCTCTTTACGGATATACTTTTCGGGCAAGCGATAACGCAACCAATGACGCGTGCTTGCTATTACCTTTACCTGATTAGGCCGTAAACCAACTTCTTCGTGTAACTCACGATATAAAGCATCTTCTGCTGACTCCCCGCTATGCACACCGCCCTGGGGAAATTGCCATGCATCAAAACCACCCACACGCCTCGCCCACAGCACATTACCTAAGCCATCTGCAATAATCATTGCTACATTAGAACGAAACCCTTCGTTATCAATCACAGCTACTATTCCCAATTATTTTTTTCATTAAATCCATTGTTCCACAACAAACTCAACCTTCACAATCAAAAAACACTACAATTACACTATTGAGATAAACAAATGGAATAATTTTATGGCTTTGGTGCTTTTCGACTTAGACAACACCCTACTTAACGGTGACTCTGATCATGCCTTTGGTGAGTTTTTAATCTCCCAAGGTATTGTGGACGGCAAATCTTATCAGCAAAAGAATGACCAATTTTACCAAGATTACCAAAATGGCTCACTGGATATTTTAGCCTACCAAACTTTTGCTTTATCACCTTTGGTAGGGCAAACCGCCGATACCTTAGCAAAATGGCACAAAATGTTTATGCAGAATGTTATTGAGCCCATGATGCTACCTAAGGCACAGGAGCTTATTATAAAGCATAAGTCCCAAGGTGATACTCTAGCGATTATTACCGCCACCAACCGCTTTGTTACCGGCCCCATTGCTAAGCGGCTAGGCATCGATCACCTCTTGGCAACAGAGCCTGAGGTTATTGATGGGCAAATTACCGGAAAGCTTATCGGCACGCCTTGTTTTCAAGAGGGAAAAATCACTCACCTTAACCAATGGCTTAAAACCCAACACCTCTCCCTAAAAGACAGTTGGTTTTATAGTGACTCCCACAACGACCTCCCCCTTTTAGAGTTAGTTGATAACCCCGTAGTGGTTGATGGTGATGATAAACTACAGGCCATCGCCCAACAGCGACATTGGCCCTGCGTTTCCTTACGATAATTTTTGCGCAAAACCATAAAAACAGTAACGTAATACGGTATTCCCTATGAGCGACTCAGACCTACAAGCCTACAAAAAAACCTGGCAACAAGAAGACCCACTGTATGTATTGAATCATCGCTTACACGATGGCGTGCCGATTAAAGATTTAGAAGCCCGCGGTGATGATCGGATCAACAAACTGTTTCATCTTTATGGTGCTGATGCCGCCCCCCAAGCCGGCAATAAGGTGTTGGAGTTAGGTTCTGGGGTTGGCTGGATTATGCAATCGCTATTAAAGCGTTTTCCTGAGGTTACCGTAACCGGTTTAGATGTATCAGAAAACTGCATTAATAAAGCCCGCAAACGCTGGCAAGATCCCCGAGCCAACTTCGTGTTATACGATGGCACAACCATACCAATTGCTGATGAAAGCTACGACCGTATTTATTCAGTTGCCTGTATTCAACATATCGAAAAACACTGTGCTTTTTTAATTTTTAACGAGCTGTACCGTATATTAAAAACCGATGGCTGGGCTTCTTTGCATTTTTTATCCTATAAACACATAAAAACAGTTGGCCTTGATTACAAACAACAATGTAAAACCCATTTAGGTCTTGATGAAAAGCGCCATTGGTTATTTTTTTACACCAAAGAAGAGTTAGAAATTTTATTTGGCGATGTCATTGGTGCTAAAAACCTCACCGTTACCGAAGAAGGCTCTAAACTTTTTTTACGCTTTCAAAAAAGCTAAGGCTTATCCCAGCAGCTACTACCAGATTGCCCAGGGCCTGAAGATACTGTCACTGTAATAGACTGCAAAGGGCAGCAACTCATCAAAAATGTGTTCGCCAGTAACTGGCCTAATAAATAATACGAGTACTCCTCTACCGTTGAGTTAAAAATAGGTAGCAGCAATGTCTCATCAATTAATAGCCGCAGCTCTTTATCGGCAAAGGTAATGTAGTAGTAATCGCCTTTTTCGGTAATTGAAAGATGGGGTGAGTTTTTAGGAATCAGCGTATATTCATCTAAGCTATCGCAAAGTTTTTGTACCTCTTTTTTAAGCACCCCATAATCCACATACAACCCATCAAATCCTACCTCTGCAACAAACGACACCGACACAGCAAAATTATGCCCATGTAATCGCTCACGGTGAGTCGCTGAAAAAATCGTAAAATGTGCTGCGGAGAACTTTAACGACTCCTTATGTAAATCAATTCGGGCAACGCGGGTCATATTTTTCTCTATTGGTTTCTGTAAGGGTGAATACAAATAATTATGATGTAACTGGGTTTCTTTGTCGTAATACTGTCCAGGGAATCGCAGGTTGTTTATAACAAAATTAGTTTTCTGGTATTGATGTGTTAGCGCAAAGTTTAAACGGTTGTTGTAGCCGTATTGTGCAGGTTTATTTAAAGAGCATTAACTCGTCTTTGTAAATCAAGAAAACCTTTTACTTTTCTGGGTGCTGCTCCACGAGCTAAACCCCACTCTTTGGCAATATCATCAAAACAATAAGTTGATGGAGAATCAAACTTATAAAAAGCCTCAAAAACAGGATGACTCATTCGCGTCTTGGCAAATGACAATTCATGTGTTGTTTTGTTAAATCGCTCTTCATTATCGCTGCTAGAAAAACCTTCTAGCAATTCCAAGACATAAGCTGCCTTTTGTAGTGATAAGCCTTCATACTCTTTTAAAGAAAGAGAGGCTTCATCACGCCAATAAGCGCTAGCAAGAGACAAAAGAAGTTCACCAGCTTCGTCACGAGAAGCATACTCATCTTTTGCTAAACTATTTAATATAGCTTGGTGCTTCATCTATTAATCTCTTTAATTGCTTTTACCGCGGCATCAATATTCATCTGTACAGTAGTAGTATTGCCGACATAAGACACCAGTGCAAATTCTGCGGCTTTCTTTAATGCCTCGGCCTCAATCAGCCCTTGTTTCGCCAACGCGAGA
>CBDUPS010000227.1:0-3601 GCA_965369155.1 uncultured Spongiibacteraceae bacterium | reverse complement strand
GGCTACCGGTTTATTTATTTGGGGCCTCTCCCGCCGTTTGTAACAGCTTTTTAAAAGGCCATACTGATCACCAGCTAACAGCCCTCGATAAAAGCACTAGCTACACCCCTTTTGGCACATCATTACGAATGGGCGATTTAGGCTACCAAAGTAACGCCCAAGAGAAACTCAAAATTTCTTACAACAGCCTTACTGAATATGCTCAATCTCTTAGAAAAGCCTTATCAATAAAGCACCCAGCCTATGAAGCAATTGGGGTAAAAAAAGACAACCAATGGCAGCAGTTAAATACCTCTGTGCTACAAATAGAAAACGAGTTTTATAACTGGATTAGACCGAAGCAAACCGCCAAAAACGGTGAGCGCCCAGTAAAGGCTTTAGAGAATCGCGGCGTAGAATATATTGAAGTGCGCTGTCTTGATTTAAATCCTTGGGAGCCATTAGGTCTTGGTACAGAACAGTTTTATTTTCTTGATAGCTTTTTGCTGTACTGCTTATTAAGCCCGTCTCCTGCTATTGACGACAACGAGAGCCAGCGTATTAGTGAAAATGTAAAGCGTGTTGTTAATAATGGAAGAAAGCCTGGTTTGACTTTATTATCAGAGACAAAAGATATCCCACTTTCGCAATTATCTGACAATATTTTTCAGCAACTAACGCCGATCGCTGCGTTGTTTGACCATGCTAATAACCACACTAAAGCCTCTAATATTTTGAGACAGCAGCAAAAGAAAGTACATAACCCCGACTTAACACCATCGGCACAAATTATTCACACATTACAAGAGCAACAAAAACCATGGTTTACTTTTGCCATGGAGCAATCGAAAAAGTTTACTGAAACATTCGCACAAAGCCCTTATCATGATGAAGCTCTCATGGCAGAGCTTACCTTGTTAGCTGACACCTCATTACAAGCGCAACAAAAATTAGAGCAACAGGATACAAAACAAAGTTTTGAGGATTTTTTACAGCACTATTTTCAAGGATAGATGGCTCTGTAAGCTCGTGTAAAGAGTATGCCCATTAAGGATTCTTTGTTTTATTTTTTAATATATTTTTTATGAGATTTATTATGCCTATTCCATCTCTTCGCTTATCTGCACTTATTATTGTTTTATTTACCGTGTTTTTAATGGCAACCGGTTTTTATATGGAGCATGTTATGGGGTTAAAGCCCTGCTTACTCTGTATGACTCAGCGAGTTTGTATTTCAGCTGCTGGGGTTATCGCTTTTATTGCGTTACTACATAATCCCTCTGGTTGGGGTTGGCGTATTTATAGTGCGCTAATAGGTCTAACGGCAATAGCCGGAGCTGCACTTGCCGGCCGGCAAATTTGGCTACAAAGCCTGCCCAAAGATCAAGTACCCGCCTGTGCTCCCCCGTTAGATTATATGTTAGAGGTCTTTCCATTAGCCCAAACAATTCAAATGATGCTACAAGGCGATGGGGACTGTGCTGAAATTTCATGGCAATTTTTAACGTTGAGTATTCCGCAGTGGACCCTACTTGGATTTATTTTTATTTTTATTATTGCCGTAAGGTTATTCTTTAGAAAAAAAGCAAAAGCCTTTTAATCTACGCCATAAAATCTATACATAAACGATAAGCACAAAAAAGCCGACAGGGGATTTCCCCAGTCGGCTGATAACATATAAAACGTATTATTCTTTGTTTTCTACCGCGGCGTCTTCAGTAGGGTTTTGATTTTCTGATGGGTTAATTGCCAATAACTCTATCTCAAAAATTAATGCCGAATTAGGGCCAATCATATCTCCGGCACCTGCTTCACCGTAAGCTAAATCTGCAGGAATAACCACTTGCCATTTTGAGCCAATCGACATCAACTGTAGCGCTTCTGTCCAACCAACAATCACTTCATTAACACCAAAAGTAACCGGCTGACCACGCTTATAAGAACTATCAAACTCAGTACCATCTACTAAAGTGCCTTTATAATGTACTTGCACTTGATCTGTTTCTTTCGGCTTATCACCATTGCCTTCGCTAATCACTTTATACTGTAAGCCTGAATCAGTAACCACTACACCTTCTTTTTTACTGTTTTCAGCTAAAAATGCCGCTGAAGCATCTGCATTCGTTTTTAATGCTTTTTCATGAGCTTCTTTTTCAGCCTGCATTACCGTTTTCTGAAACTCTTGAAAATCCAACATCATCTGCTCTTGAGACACTTGAGCATCTTTACCTGCTTTTTTATCAGCAAAACCCGATAAAAAGGCTTTCTCATTAAAAGCAAAATATTCTGCCTGAGCACTGTATTGTGCAGCAAAGTTAGAGCCGATAGCATAACTTAGACGGTTATCTAACTTAGTTAGGTCAACTTGAGAACTGCTAGTCTCAGCTACCTGTGTTTTCGCTGCTTCCTCGTTACAACCCTGTAAAGCCAAAGACCCAACAGCTAAACCAATTGCTAATACTAATGTTCTTCTCATTGCCATCACCTTATATCCAACTTGTTATAATATAGTTTGTCAAAGTAACACACTTTATAATTCTCGAAAAGCCAGCAAGCCTCACCTTCGCACTTTACTCTTTCTCCACTTTTGCAAAGGCTTTTCGTAATACAAAGTAACCTAATATCCCTGAAAGGAACGAGCCAAGAATAATACCAATACGCTCATCAAACAAGCGTGCTGTTGCTCCATGATCAAAGGCCAGAGAACCAATAAATAAACTCATGGTAAAGCCTACCCCACAAAGAACGGAAGCACCGTATAACGTTAACCAATCCATTTTATCAGGTAGGGTTAAAATACGACATTTCACTGCCAACCAAATACTACCAAATATACCAACCTGCTTACCTAAAAATAAACCGGCTACAATTCCTAAGGGAACCCCGTGTAAAAAGTACCCTATCGACAATCCTTTAAAGCTAATGCCGCTATTACAAAATGCAAAGATGGGTAAAATAATAAAGGAGACCATCCAACTTAAATCGTGCTCTAGCTTTATAACAGGGGAGGTTCTTGCTTTGTCTTCATGATGCATTGGAATAAATTGTGCTAACAACACCCCAGCAAGGGTTGCGTGAACTCCTGATTTTAATAAGGCAACCCACATCACTAAGCCCACCACTAAATAAGGGCTTAGTCGCATAATTCTCAAGCGATTACAGATAAACAATAAAGCCAAGCAAACACTCACAATAGATAACGATAAAAATGAGATTTTTTCTGTATAAAAAATCGCAATAATAACAATCGCGCCAATATCATCAAAAATGGCTAATGATGTTAAAAATAGCTTAATGCTTGGGGGAACTCTTGAACCAAGTAATGCCAATATACCAAGC
Organism: uncultured Spongiibacteraceae bacterium; assembly: GCA_965369155.1. Classification (GTDB taxonomy): domain Bacteria; phylum Pseudomonadota; class Gammaproteobacteria; order Pseudomonadales; family CBDUPS01; genus CBDUPS01. The sequence continues at coordinate 283 of CBDUPS010000227.1, read as the reverse complement.
ACAAAAGCAATATCAGTCGCCGTTGGTATCGCCCAACCATCCATCGCCAAAGGATTATCATAATTAAATAAAATATAAAATAACGCAGGTGCCACCATCCCGCCTACGGCACCTACTGCTGGCAGTATCACATTACCTTTTTTTGTTAAGTCGCCAATTAAAAACTCTCGCTTTAATTCTAAGCCTACCAATAAAAAGAAAATCGCCATTAGTCCATCATTCACCCAAAGCAATAACGGCTTAGCTATTTCAAGGTCTGAAATTTTTACCTGAACCGGAATAT
>CBDUPS010000226.1:0-3669 GCA_965369155.1 uncultured Spongiibacteraceae bacterium | reverse complement strand
AGCAAATAAAATAGTAGATGCTTTCATGTTTTAACCTATTAGCAAATTTATCTTATTATAGATACTAGTTGGGTTAATGGAATAGAGGGTGTCACAAAATTAATTTGTGGGTTAAAAGTAAGCGCCTAGCTTAAAATGGCTATTTATTCTTTAATTAATGTTCGTATAATTCTTTTGTTGAGGCTTAAAAAGAATTGCTATCCTTTTGTTTTTATTGGGTATGCTTTGCGGTGAATGGTGTTACCGAAATAAGAAAAATAAGAAAAATAAGAAAAATAGTAAAATATTGGTGAAAAAATAGAGAAATTCGCTACACTTGATCAAACAATAAATACAATAATTGAACATATACAGAGGTTTCTGCATGTCAGACGTTGATGACGAAGGACTGGTTGACGAAGAGATTTTAGAAATTTTCGTTGAAGAAGCGGAAGAAGTACTCGAAACAATTAATGAGTTTTTTCCTAAGTGGCAAGAAAATCCAGAAGATACAGATTCTCGTACCGAGGTTCGTAGGGCATTTCATACGCTTAAAGGTAGTGGGCGTATGGTAAAAGCCAGTATTATTTCTGAGCTGGCGTGGTCTGTAGAGAACATGCTTAATCGTATTATTGATGGTGCCGTTCCATTACATGATGGAATGTTTAATCTGATTAATCGGGTGAGGATGAATGTCCCCGATCTTCTAGAGGCATTTAAAAATCAGACCCAGCCTCAAATCGATGTTCAGTTTATGATGCAAGAAGCAGATGCTTATGCTGCAGGCGAGACTATTGCTGAAGCAGCAGCTAGTACAGTTGCAACACCTGCGGCAGAAAAAGCCACTCCATTAACCACAGACGAAGAAGAGTTGAGTGAAGAAGAAATGAAAGAAATTAATGATCGTATGGATAAGTTTGCTATTAGCATTGAGTCACTGATTAAAGCAATTAAAACGGTTCAAGATGAAGTGGCAACACTTAAAAAATCTCAGTCAGAAGGTGCCTCATCTTCTGCTGATATAACCAAGGTGGCCGCCGCATTGCAGGCAACCAATAAAGAAGTTAAAGATCTTAAATTCTTTATTAAGTCCTCAGCTGATAAGCAAAGCGCAGATGCCGGCAAACTCAAAAGCATCGTGACCGATGAAGTGAGTAAAGCATCAAAAGATTCAAATAAATCACTACAGTCCGTAAAAACTGAAGTAGGGCAAGTTAATGCCTCTATTCAATCGGTTGCAGGCTTAACCAAAGCGGCACTTGGCCTCTCTGTGGTTTCCCTTGTTGTTGCGGGGGCGGCTATTTTCTTGGCATTATCGTAATAAACTCATAAGAACAAGAAATGAATGTGGTTGATGTGTGTATCAACCACTGAGGGGTGATTCAGACTCGTTGGTGTTGGGCTGATCTTGGCAGCTAGTAGGAATATCCTCAGGGATAAGGCCAATATCATTAGGAAGGATAGGGTGCTTGTACTTATCGATATCGCAAGCAATCACACTACCTCTTAATTTTATGTCTTGAGAACTTAACTCTACCAGTTTGTTAAGCGCTTCGTCGTAATGGGGGGAACGGAAAAAGAGGGCGTTCTTTTTGTGTCCAGCCCAACCCATTTGCTTGTCTAAAATTCTATTGTGTTGGTCTTTGATAATGTAAAGCATGGTAACTCCCTAATAATCTATTGAGTGATTTTATCGAGTTACTCGTCTTATGTCATGATAGAAAGAGGAAAGAGTATCGTTGTACTGCTAAACTAAACAGCATATTGGCTTTAATGGGATGTAACGTGGCTCAAAACAGACGTAAACATATTCGAACACCTTACCATGCAACGGTAGCATTGAGTCATCCAAGCTTTGGCACGGTTAATGTGCAGACAAAAGATATTTCGGAGGGTGGGCTGGCGGTTGATTTTGGTCATCATATTCCCCCTCCTGTAGGTACGGTCGTTGATGTAATAATTAAACGTTACACAGGGCCAATTAATAAAGAACCGTTGTCTATGAATGTTGTTTATGCTCACTCTGATGGTATGGTTGGACTGGCGTTTAAGTAACAACACAAAAAAATAAGAGGCAGCCATTGTCAGGTGTTGATGATTTAATCATGAATGGAGTTGTTAATACGGAAATTAGCGAAGAGCAACAGGAAAGCCTGCAGCTATTGGGTAATGCTTTGCATGAATTATGGGCTTTAGGCGAGACGATCGTTTTAAGCTGGTGCTATTGTGAGGATGATAATGGCTTAGATGTATTGTTGGTTCCCCACTCTTTTTTAGGTGAATTTACTGAAGCTAAAGACAATGATAAGGCAGACCCACTAAAAGAGCTTAATCGTGAGTTCTTACAAAAATTAATATCAGGCAATCGAAAAATGTTGTGTGAGGATTTTTACTCCACAGCAGAGCGGTTTGATTTGTCGCCTAAACATATCCCTCTTTTTTCTTCATTAAGTGGGCCGATAGCAGAGGCTGAAATAGAGAAACTGGTGCGTCGTTATAGCATTAGTTATGTGGCTCATAGAGCTGCGATACTGATTGATATTGTTGATTTTTCTCTTTTTTCTCCTTTTGAACAAGCCAGTCAACTTAATAGTCTCTCGTTTTCATTAAACTCAGCCTATAGCCGTATGCTTAAAAAAGGCATCGAAGTGGATTTTGCCCGTACCACAACGGGTGATGGTTTTTATGTGTGGAATAGAGATGCTAGCCCTAAAGGTAATATGAATCTTTTTCAGCTGATGTTAATGACTGTAGCTGATAATACGATTGCAAAAAATAAAGCGACCGGTGCTACGGTTCCCACCATTCGCACAGGTTTTCATATAGGGCCCCACTACGAGTTTTATCAATCTGAAGGGGTAAGCCCTACACTATTTAGTTATATCGTAGGCGACTTAACTATAGAGCTAGCTCGTATGCTTGAGTCAGCCGGGCCTGAGCAAATTATTATGGGTGATTTCACCACGGAGTTGCTAACCTCTGATACAGAAGCGGCTTACTTAATGGAGTTTACTACTGTCAAATTTGTTGAAAGGGCACGGCGCAGCTTAAATCAGTTACAAGGTTTATTATTAGGTGGTGAAGAAATTCGTGTCATCCATAGTTATTTATCAGGTGAGACTGGGGTTGCCGGTGGCGATAATATACGTAGAGTAAAAATTGTTGATAAACATGGTCGCTCACGGGATGCATTTAACTTGCGAGCTAATGTTCGTATGAGTTCGGGTGGCTCTATTATCTTGGGTGTTCCAGATTACTATATTCCTAATGAAGACGTGTTACAAAAAGAGCCTCGCCGAGCTCGAATACAATCTCAAGCACAACACGATGCAATTCGTGATATGTTACAAATCAACAATGAGCGCCGTACTGATAAGTAGCTACTTGTTTTTATGGTGCGATATCTTATGATACAAAAAAACATTAATGAGGGTGAATGAGTGAAAAAAACCATAGGTATAATTTGTTCCGTTTTTTTATTGGCATCGTGTACGTCTACAGATCCTTATACGGGCCAAACAAAAGTGAGTAATACCGCAAAAGGCGCAGGTATTGGAGTGGTTACCGGAGCCATTATTGGTGCGGCAACGTCAAGCAAAAAAGACAGAGAAAAAGGCGCTTTAACCGGAGCGGTTGCTGGTGGCGCTGTAGGTGGTGCTGCGTTGTATGGTCTTGCAAGGGCGGTCCAAC
>CBDUPS010000225.1:0-3701 GCA_965369155.1 uncultured Spongiibacteraceae bacterium | reverse complement strand
TGGCTTTTAGGCGCTTTTGTGCACTGTTGATAGCTAAGTCTGCCAGCTTATCGCCTTCCTCTGTGTGCTGGTTGAGCCATAAACTAAACGCATCCTTTGCCACCCCTGCAACAAACCCCGCGCTTTCTCTAGAGGATAATCGATCTTTCGTTTGCCCTGAAAACTGAGGGTCTTGTAATTTTGCGGATAACACATAGCAGCATCGCTCCCACAAATCATCAGCCGTAAGCTTTAAGCCTTTAGGTAGCAGGTTACGAAACTCACAATACTCACGCATTGCCTCAACTAAGCCGGTACGCAACCCATTAACATGAGTTCCCCCTTGAGTTGTTGGAATTAAATTAACATAACTTTCTGCGGTAATGTCTCCCCCTTCAGGTAGCCACTGTAATGCCCACTCAACCGCTTCGTTCTGGCCAGAGAAATTTCCTGCAAAGGGTTCTTGCGGTAATGTTTCCCAGCCTTTAGTCGACTCAAGTAGATAATCTCTTAAACCATCTTCAAAAAACCATTCAGTACGCTCGTTAGTTTGTTCGTTATAAAAACCAACTCTGAGCCCCGGACATAAAACGGCCTTAGCCCGCAACACATGCAGCAAGCGTGTTACTGAAAACTTAGGACTATCAAAGAACTTTCCATCAGGCCAAAAGCGTACCGTTGTGCCAGTATTACGTTTACCCACGGTACCAATCACTTTTAAATCAGAGGTTTTCTCACCACTGGCAAATGTAATTTGATGTACCTCACCACCACGCTTTACTTCCACCTCAAGCTTTAGCGATAAGGCGTTAACCACAGAAACACCTACCCCATGTAAGCCACCAGAGAATTGATAATTGTCGTTAGAGAATTTCCCCCCCGCATGTAAACGGGTCAAAATAAGTTCCACCCCGGGCACACCCTCCTCGGGATGAATATCAACCGGCATACCTCGGCCATCATCACAACAGGATAACGATCCATCTTTATGCAGGGTTACATCTATTTCTTTGGCATGGCCGGCTAAGGCTTCATCAACACTGTTATCGATAACTTCTTGAGCTAAATGGTTGGGTCGTGTGGTGTCGGTGTACATTCCTGGGCGCTTTCTAACAGGTTCTAACCCTGTTAGTACTTCTATCGACTCAGCATTGTAGTTACTCATAATAAAGGCTTACTCTGTTAAAAATGGGATCTATATAAAAAAGACTACGGCAAGTTTAAGAACTTTAAAAGATAGGGCAACCATTTTTCGTAATTCTCGAAGCGATGATGACCATTTTCCTCGACAACACAGGTCGCTTTTTTAAAAAAGCTCACCGCTTGTGCGTAATCGAGAGTGTCATCACCCTCTTCTACCAACAACAATATATCTTTTTGTAAACCTGTCGATTGCTCTAAAAAAGACTGCCGCTCATCTTCAAGGTATAAAAAATAATCTAGGTCTTGTTGGCTCAACGTAAATCGTTTTTTGGTGTATGGATTTTGATGCTCCCCTAAGTAATCTACCAAGAGTAATACCGGCGACACCACAGGATTGACCAACACCCGTGGCAACTTAGTCATTCCTCCAAGCCAATCCGCATAAAAGCCCCCTAAAGAGCTACCAATAATTCCAAAGCATTGATGCTGATCGGTAGACAATAAACCCTTTAACTGCCCTATAACCGCCTTAGGATTATTGGCAAGCTCTGGTACAACTAAAGAGAAGTCAGGAAAGTGCTCGGCTAGATACGCCTGTGTAATAACGGCTTTTTCAGAGAGTGGCGAACTTTGAAAGCCATGCAGATATAACAGCCAAGGGGTATTTGGCGGAGATATTTGTCTCACAAAACTCAATAGCCCTTTGCATCAAAATCAATACGGAAGCTTTGTGTCGTTACCCGAGACACCGCAGTTTCGATATGGCCATTAGGATGTAACTTTAACCAGCGATAACCTGGGGCACGAGTATCCGCACGAAAGCCATCGGAACCGGGGTAAAACTGAACACAGGTTGATGGTGAACCAAGCATTAACATACCTTGGTAAGTGCCTACATATTCTTGATGAATATGCCCCCAAATAATACCTTTAACCGCAGGATACTGGGCGGTCATCTCAAACAATTCATCGGCATTATTAATAACTTGTTCATCTAACCATGCTGTGCCGCAGGCAATTGGATGATGATGCATGGCTAACAGAATATGCTCTTCTTCGGCACTAGCTAATGCATTATTTAAAAAAAGTAATTCACTATCAGAAAGATGGCCGCCCACCATACCTTGTACAGCGGAGTTCAATAAAATGATACGCCACTTACCCACCACAAGTTGCTTTACTAGGCTATCAGAAGCGCTCGCCATCTCAGCTTCCATATCATGATTGCCCGGCAACCAAAACATCGGTTTTTTAAAAGCTTTTAAATACTGGTGGACCCGCGTTGTGGCGGCCTGTGATCCTTTATCAGAAAGGTCCCCGGTCACTAGCACTACATCAGCATTGGGCCATTCCTTTACCGCTAGATCCACCACATGCTCTAAGCTCTCATCAGTATCTAAACCCAATAGCTTGCTGTGAGGTGTTTCCCCAAGATGTGTGTCGGTTAACTGTACAATACGTACAATATCATCCGCAGTACTTTCTAGCGTCCATTCCAACAGATTGCTCCCACAGAAAATCAGGTGATGTTTATCATTACTAGCACTAGCATTTATAACGAGAAAAAAAACCGCTGACTAGTAGCCTGCAGCGAAAATGCTGCTTAGGTCTCAGACATCAATCAATAAGTGATATCGAGTCGACACTTTGGCCTAACTGTAAACATTGCAGCAGGCACTCCCCCAAAAAAACATTGGCTTGATACTTCTCATCTTCTTGCATCAAAAGCCGATTAGGATAATAGGGGCGAAAGAGTGGCACACGATACCCTTGGCTTTCGATAACCTCCGCCATCTTAGCATCGTGATATACCCGTACTGTAATACAAAAACTTGGTAACCATGAGCTTATTTCTGTCATTCGTGTCAGTGTTACCGTGTCAGTAAAGCGCGAACATGGCTCTATATTTATATCAATTCGCACCCGATTACCCCCTTCCTCAAGCAAAAATAACTCTTGGCTTTCGTCGTGGTTTAGCAACATTTGTAGCCGTAAGTAATTGCTCTCACAACAGGTATGTAAATCGGTTAAATTGGTTTTATATCGTGGCTTCATGTTGTTGAGTCTACCAAAAAAAGCTCTACAAGCGACCATTAAAAATCAAGTCATACCAATGCGTAACTTAACCTTACCAATCAGCTTCTGGTAGAATGCCGCTTCTTTGATTTGATGAGAGGTTTCTCATGTTTTTTCGCCATTACGCCACTTTATTTATTACCGCTCTTCTAACAACTTACAGCACGTTCGCGTTATCTGCTGACAACTTGGCCGCTATCTATGAGTTAGCCGTACAAAACGACCCTCAAATAAAAGCCGCCGAAGCCTCTTACAAGGCACAAAAAGAAGTTAAAGCACAGGCTTTAGCCCCCCTTTTACCGCAAATATCAATTCAAGGGGAATTAAGCAAATCGTACTTTGATGATGAAGCGGTACAGCAATCCTTTGATAAAACTACTAATAGTTTTATTAACTTTGGTACAAATTCTGACTCCTACACCAGAGAAGAAACCTATAGCGCCACCTTAACGCAAAACTTATTTAACCTTGAGTCATGGTTTACCTTTCAACAGGGTAAAGAG
>CBDUPS010000224.1:0-3705 GCA_965369155.1 uncultured Spongiibacteraceae bacterium | reverse complement strand
TAAAAGCATTCGAGTAGGGATTGTTGGTAGGCCAAACGTGGGTAAATCAACATTAGTTAATCGGATATTAGGTGAAGAGCGCGTTGTTGTTTTTGATGAGCCAGGCACTACAAGAGACAGTATTTATATTGATTTTGAACGAGAGGATAAACACTACACATTAATTGATACAGCCGGTGTGAGGCGTAGAAAAAATATTAAAGAAACAGTAGAGAAGTTCTCTATTATAAAAACATTACAGGCTATTGAAGATGCCCATGTGGTTGTTCTCGTGCTGGATGCAAAAGAAGGTTTGGTTGATCAAGATATGCATTTGATTGGTTATATTTTGGAAACAGGTCGTGCTTTTGTTTTGGCGGTGAATAAATGGGATGGTATGTCGGTTGATGATAAGCAATCAGTAAAAGCAAAATTAGATAGAAAATTAGGCTTTGTTGATTACGTTGATATACATTTTATTTCAGCTTTACATGGCACTGGAGTGGGGCACTTATATAAATCGGTGAATAATGCTTACCAGTCTGCATGGATAAAACCTTCTACTAATCAATTAACAACATTATTAGAGAAAGCGGTATTTGATCATCCACCACCGATGATTCAAGGGCGACGTATTAAACTACGCTATGCTCATTTAGGCGGCTCTAATCCACCTCGAATTATTATTCACGGAAATCAAACCGAAAAACTATTAAGCAGTTATTTACGTTATTTAGAACGTTTTTTTCGTGATGCCCTAAAGATTCAGGGTACACCAATAAAAATTGAACTGCGCTCAGGTGAGAACCCCTATGCAGGGCAAAAAAATAAGTTAACACCACGGCAAGAATTTAATCGTCGTCGGCTAATGAGTTATGTGAAAAAAAGTGATAAGAAACGTAAATATAAAAAGACTAAGTCGGATCGCTAGTTTTTTAAACTTATCTAAAGCAGTTTTCTTTTCCTAAAAAAATCCCCCATCAAATAGGGTTAGTACTTGATGGGGGGTGTCGTTAAAAGTCATACTAATTTAGTGCAACTTTTTTGTCTCGCTAGATGCTTTGGCAGCAGTTTTACTGGCTGTCTTTTTGCGGGTGGCGACGGATTTTTTAGCTGGTGTATTACCATTCTCAAAATCACTGCTTAATTTTACTCCAGCAGCTTTTGCTAAGTTAGCAAAACTAGAACGAATACAGTCAATAAACGTATTAATATCAGACAGCTGTCCGTAATCTGCATTGAGTCCCCAGCATAAGCGTCCGTTGTAACTCATTAACGCAATACCAATACCCATATTTTCCATTAATGGAACACAAGGGTATATTTCAATCATTTCAGCGCCAATTAAATATAGAGGGAATTGTGGCCCTGGTACGTTTGTCACAATAGTATTGTTCGTAGCACCACCTGCTCGGGCACCAATTGAAAGTAATGACGGAGTCCATTCAGCCAGTGACATCATCATATCGACCCCAAGAGCTGAGTTAGACTCTTTAAGTTCTTGGGTAATTTCAAAAATGCGTTGTAACTGTTTTTTGGGGTTTGCTTCATCAATCGGTAGTGGAACACTCCAAGAAGAAACCCGGTTTCCGGTAATTTTTCCTTTTTCTTCTTCGCGGCGAACGCTAACAGGAGCAGCCACTCTAAATTCTAGATCATCAGGTTGTATTTGACGGTTGAGAAAAAATTGACGCACAGCACCAGTAACGGTACAAAGCACTACATCATTAACAGTACACTCTAAGCCGTGGCGAACTGCTTTTACATCGTCTAGGGCAATGCTAGTCCAGTCAAGAACACGGTGAGGGCCAAGCTGATTATTAATGGGTGTTTCTGATGGAGAGCCAAATTGGGCAAAGGTTTCTTTTAATGCATTGGCTCTTATTTTTAAATCTTCAACAACCTCTTGAGGGCTATCACCACGATATTGCTGTAGCCCTTTAATAGCCTTCCACGGTAAGGCAACAAAGCGCTCATATTCATCACGCCACAATTCTGATTGAGTGGGCACAGGACGGGGGTAAAAAACCGGAGGGTTACTAGGCTCAAAGTTTTTGTCTGGAGACATGAGTACTTGTGATAGTTCAACACCAGATGATCCATCGATCATGCTATGGTGAATCTTGCTAATCATGGCAAACTTATTATCTTCTAATCCTTCAACAACCCACATTTCCCATAAGGGCTTACTTCTGTCTAATTGAGACTCTGTAATGCGAGCTGCTAGTTGTTTAAGTTGCGCTGAGGTACCGGGCTTTGGCAAGCTAGTATGACGAACATGGTAATCAAGCTTGAATTGATGATCATCAACCCATACCGCTATTTTATTTTCTTGCACCCACATTAATTTTTGTCGGTAACGGGGAATTCGATGCAGAATATTGCCAACGGCTGTTTTTATACGCTCAAAGTCGATTCCACCTTCAGGTGTTTTTAAGTGATCTGCTTTATATACAGCGGTGGATGAGACATGCATTTTTACATTGGGTTTTTCAAATAATAAAAAGCTTGTGTCTTGGGCTGATAATCTGTCGTACTTATAACGGGCCATAAAAAACTCCATAAAATTAATGCGAAAAGTGTCGCAATGTAACGGGATAAATTCTACACCAAAATAGCGTCAACTGTCTTTGACTCGATTATAAATTCAATTAAAAGAGCCTACTTACGTTGACTATTTAGCACATCTACAAAAAAAAGTCGGGTTGCCTCAACAAGAGGTTCACTCCACGGGGCCTCTTTTAAAGAATGGCTGTCGATAGTTGCCATAGCATGACAATATTGCTCAATAAGAGTAATAAGCCGTGCGGAAGTAAAATCCCCTTGTAGACCACGCTCTAAAGAAACGCTGGAGCAAGGGTGTTTATTGGTCATGCTGAGCCATTGGTCTATTTGTAAAACATCTTTTTCGTCTAGCTTTTGTAATGTTTTCTCAGCATCACCATGTTGTCTTACGGTATTTATCCTATCGTTTTGTGATAGCCATGAGCCATTAATGGCATAGTTATTCGTCATACAGCGGCCATTTAAGCCCCAAAAGAAGACGGGGTGGTTTGATTTTGGCCCACCTAATGTAGCGGCTTTCCATAAAGCAGCCGCATGATGTTTTAGAACATCTTTTGAGAGGAACTGGGTTATATCAGGTCTTAACCAGTCATCATCATCAATAAATAGATAGGCGTCACCCATAGCGGGAATATTGCTGTAGCCTTGGTATGGAATCCATTGGCTGTTATCAATGCTTGCCATGTTACTCGAGGCAATGGTTTTCATTTTTTCTCTTGCTGAGAAATAGCTAATAGCAAAGGTTTGATTCCATAGATCAACCAGTTTTACCATGTAATCGTCGGGGCGACCCCAGAGTCGGCAGAATGCTTTGGATTGTATGGCAAAATTTTGCTGAGTCATGGTTGACCAGTTAAGGGTTTGCCGTTGAACAATAATTAATTTGGACATAAGGGATTTTAGACATGATAAGAAGGGTTAATAGCTATTTATCATACAGAAATATGCGACCAAGTGAGAGGGATGATGGATAAATTACCCCATTTATTGATTGTTTTTCACTCAGGTAGTGGTACTACAGAGCGCTTGGCATTAGCTGTTTATCAGGGAGCAATGTGTGAGTCTTCAGTTACGGTTAGCTTATTAAGTGCCAATGAGGTGGGTGCAAAAATAATGGGGGAGGCTGATGCTATTTTATTTGGTACACCTGAAAACTTTGGG
>CBDUPS010000223.1:0-3746 GCA_965369155.1 uncultured Spongiibacteraceae bacterium | reverse complement strand
TTGTCGAAGGGTCGAAGGGTAAACGGTGCTTCTTGATGAGCTTCCCTCGATTCTTTGGAGCTCAGGGCTCAGGATGAACGGTATATGATCTGAGTAGGTGTTAGAAATCCGTTCGCCCTGAGCTTGTCGAAGGGTAAACGGTGCTTCTTGATGAGCTTCCCTCGATTCTTTGGAGAGATCAGAGCTCAGGATGAACGGTATATGATATGAGTAGGTGTTAGAAATCCGTTCGCCCTGAGCCCTGAGCTTGTCGAAGGGTCGAAGGGTAAACGGTGCTTCTTGATGAGCTTCCCTCGATTCTTCGGAGCTCAGGGCTCAGGATGAACGAAGGGTACTTGTTAAGGGTAGAAAAGTAAGTTTACTTATCAATACTCAAATGGCTGGTATCCGGCGCCGGTGGCGGTGGGTCATCGGGTTTTTGCCCCATATCACTACCGGGAGCTGCTACGCTAAAGCTGCTGGTATCAACGGTTACTGGGGTTACTTTGGGTTTTTCGTGTTCTTTTAACAACTCCCCTTCCATAGCGGTAATGTTTAAGCCGTCTAAGTCGGGGATATCTACTGCCACAATGGCTTCACTCTCATCTAAAACACTGCCTACTTGGGCGGTAGATAAGTGGCTAGTATCAGGGGCAGGAGGTGGCGGTGGGCTATTATCTTCTAATGGGGCAAAGTTACCTTCGGCAGATAACCCACTAATATCTACGGTTACCGCCTCGGCATGGTGGTATTCGTTAGGGTTAATAACATCGCTGCCTCTGGCGGCAATCGATAAACCGCTATCATCGGTTTGGTTTGGGGCGGTGTTTGGGCTTGCGCTGTTTGCGTCTACATCTTGGGCGGGCTTTTCTGGGCCACCGTGGGATTTAGCCACCGCTTTCGCCCCGGCTTTTTTCATTAAAGCGGCAAACTTTTGTGCCGACTCTTTATTAAGGCCTTTTTTAAGTAAAACCGGTTTGCCTGCAAACATGGCATTAATTTTTTCGGGGCTGGCATTAAACAGCTTAGCGAGGTTCTTTTTAACCGCACCTTCTAGGTAGCCATCAACAATTTGTCCGGTAAAATAAATATCGTAAGTAATGTCGTCCATGCGTTCGCCTTTATTAAAATACCCGTTACTATTATGCTGTAGAAGTATCGCACTTTGTGAAGATTTATGAAAACAGAAACCGTACCAACACCATTTGCCGCATCGCTATTAAAGCTGGTTGCCGAACACGGCTATCCTGTTACTGAAGTTATAGAACAGGCGGGGCTTAAATTCAATCCGCTGCGTAAAGAAAGCCCTAACTACCAGCCTACCTTAACGCCCTTGGAATACAGTAACTTGTATCGCCAAGTATTAAGTATTTTGCAAGATCAAACCTTTGGTTTTCAAAGTGGTAAAGGGCGTGGCATGTCCCCCGGGGCATTTAGAATGCTGTGCTATTGCCTTATTTCTTGCGAAACCTTAGGCCATGCCTTACGCCGTGCCTCGCAGTTTTATAAAATTTTCTTTGATCAAACCGCCCGTTTAGAGCTAAGCATAAAAGATGATGTGGCCTCAATGGGTTTTAGCAGTGCCAGTAAGCGTGTTGTGCCTGAGATAGAGGCCGGTGAGGTGTATGGTTTAACCACATGGCACCGTTTTTGTTGTTGGTTAATTGGCCAGCCGTTAAAGCTGCATGAGGTACATTTTGAGGGTGCTGCGGTAAAAGATTATTTAAATATTGATGAGTTATTTGAAGCCCCTATTTTTTATAACGCCGAGCAAAATATTTTGCGGTTTCCCGCTCACTATTTAAAGTATCACTTAATTCAATCTGAGCAATCGTTACGTTTGTTTTTAAAAACCGCACCGTATCAGTTAATGGTGATCCCCAAAGAAAAAGAGCCGGGGATAGTGGCACAGGTGCGCTCTATGCTGGGGCAAGATTTTAGCGGCGGTTTACCGGGCTTTGAGCAAATAGCTGGGGCGTTGAATATGTCGGCTCCCACATTACGCCGCCATTTACGCAAAGAAGGTACTACTTACCAACAATTAAAAGACGAATGCCGCTGTACGGCAGCACAGGCTTATTTAAAACGCCCTGATTTATCGATTAACTCGGTAGCGGCTTTAATGGGCTTTACTGATCCTAGTGCTTTTCATCGCTCATTTAAAAAGTGGCAAGGTGTACCGCCGGGTGAATACCGCAGGCAATTACAAGAGAACCTTGAGTTACAAACCAAGCAGGCAGAAGCCTCAGGTTTGTAGGGTGCTGTGTACCCGCTCATCATTAATTGGAGGTGTTATATGATTCCGAGTAATAGAGTATCGACTCATCCTGGGGTTATTTTACTTAAGGAATTTCTTGAGCCACTTGAGCTTACGCAAAAGGCATTGGCTGTACATGTTGGTGTGCCGGTGCAGCGTATTAATGAGGTGGTGCGTGGTAAGCGCGGTATTACGCCCCAAACCGCTTGGTTGCTTTCTGATGCCTTGCGTACTACTCCTGAGTTTTGGCTTAATCTTCAGTCTATGCATGACTTATCTGCTAATCGCCCTCGGCATCGTGTTGAGTCGTTAATTGCATTTGCCTAAAATGCTTGTCGCAAAGTTTGTGCTAAGTAATGGCATTAGGTAGCCTATAAAACACTTTAAGGTTAGCGGTATTGCGCCAAAATAAGCACTTTTTAATTACATTGTCTTAATTTGCCAATCTTTTTTGGCGAAATCTCTTGAGTTTTATCCCTCATCTACTATTCTTTCGACTCATTTTGGCCGCCTTTTTGTTAATGGCGGCTTTCAGGTTAAATAAACCCAGTATAGGAAAAGCAATGACAACAGAAGCGTATATTTATGATGCTATCCGAACCCCACGTGGCAAGGGTAAAGCCAGTGGCGGTTTATACGAAGTTAAGCCCATCGATTTAGTTGCTAATCTGCTTAATGCAATCAAAGAGCGTAACGATTTAGATCCTGCTGCGGTAGAAGATATGATTTTGGCTACCGGTGAACCGGTTAATGAGCAAGGCCAAAACATTGCTAAAACAGCACTTATTTATGCGGGTTGGTCGGATGTAACCACCGGTGCTCAGTTACACCGTTATTGTGCTGGTGCTTTAGATGCGGTTAATAATGGTGCCGCTAAAGTACGTGCAGGTTTTGAGAATTTAGTGATGTGTGGCGGTGTGGAGTCGATGTCTCGTTTAGGTATTGGTGCCTCGGGTGCGGCGGCAGGCGATCCGTGGGTGGCGATGCACAGTTTTGGTGTATCTCAAGGTATTGGTGCCGATTTACTGGCAACCATTGATGGGGTTACCCGTGAAGATTGCGACCGTTACGCAAAAATGTCTCAAGATCGTGCAGCGTTTGCCCGTGATAACGGTTATTTTAAATCGTTGATTCCTGTGCGGGATTTAAACGGTGTCATCGTTAGCAGTACTGATGAGTTAATTCGCCCAACTACGATGGAAAGCCTCGCTAAGCTTAATCCTTCATTTAAAATGTTTGGCGATTTTGGCCATGCCGATTTTTTAAAGTTTAAATACCCTGAAGTTGAAAACGTAAACTATGTACATACCCCTGGTAATAGCTCGGGTATTGTTGATGGTGCTTCGTTGGTGTTAATTGGTAATGAGCAAGCCGGTAAAGATAACAACTTAACACCCCGTGCCCGTATTGTAGCCTGTGCCTTAACCGGTACTGAGCCGACGATTATGCTAACCGGCCCTGTACCTGCAGCCGAAAAAGCCTTAAAACAAGCCGGCTTAACCGTTGATGA
>CBDUPS010000222.1:0-3765 GCA_965369155.1 uncultured Spongiibacteraceae bacterium | reverse complement strand
GGTGTTTTTTTACAACGCTATAGTAAGACGGATGCGGCTATTGGTGGCGAAGAGCAGATAAATACCAATACAGTGTCTAATCAACAAGACCCTGTAATAACTACTTTAACCGATGGAAGTTTTGTGGTGGCTTGGGTCTCTTATGGGCAGGATGGTGATGCAGGGGGGATTTACCTGCAACACTACGATGCGTCGGGGACTACGGTAGGCACAGAAACCCTAGTAAATAGCACCACAGCGAGTTCACAGTTTACAACCGATATTGCGGCGTTATCCAATGGTGGTTTTGTGATTAGCTGGACTTCTTTTGGGCAAGATGGCTCTCGTAGTGGGGTTTATCTTCAACAGTACGATAGTAGCGCACAAAAGGTGGGGTCTGAAGTTCTGGTCAATACTCACACTTTGCAAGATCAACATAATGCATCTATTACCGGCCTTAATGATGGCGGCTATGTTGTTGCATGGGAGTCTCGCTTTCAGGATGCTGCTGATGGGGGTGGTATTTATTTTCAACGTTACAATAGTTCAGGTGTATTGGTTGGTACTGAAACATTAGTTAATACACAAATTGCAGGAGAACAAACCAAACCTGCGGTTCATTCATTAAGTGATGGTGGCTTCGTGGTGAGTTGGCAGTCTGAAGGGCAAGATGGTGATGGTTTTGGTATTTATTTGCAAAAGTACGACTCTAATAGCAATACAGTGGGTACAGAACAACAAGTTAATACCAGTACGCTTTATGGGCAGCAAAAGGTTGATTTAACTGCATTAGCAGATGGTGGTTTTGTTGCGGTGTGGAACTCGCCTCATGGCGATAGCCATGATATTTATTTGCAGCGCTATGATGCCAGTGGTAATCCGGTGGGTAGTGAAACTTTAGTTAATACCGAGACTTTTAATGAGCAAAGTGCCCCCAGTGTTGATGCTTTAGCTGATGGAGGTTTTATCGTGACTTGGACTTCCTATAGCCAAGATGGTGATGGAACCAGTGTGCAATCCCAGCGTTTTGCCGCTGACGGCTCAACTAGTGGGGTGTTTGATAACCAAGTGGATGTGAGTGCCTTTGTTGATGGCCCGATACAAATAGATCTTTCAGTAGCAGATAGCATAGGCAATACCGCTACATTGCAAAATACGGCATTAATCGTAGATACCTCAGCATCAATCACCTTGGATACCACAAGCGCACAGTTAGTGGATGGCTATATCAATAGTACAGAGGCTCCAAGTGCTAACTTTTCAGGAACAGTAACAGGGGTAGAAGATGGCCAAACTGTTGAGGTGACGGTAACTGATACCAATAATAACACGGCAACAGCAACCGCATTGGTCAATGGGGGGCAGTGGTCTTTGGATGCCTCACAAATAACACATGTTGAAACTGTAGTTTCTCCTAATGCGTTTTACCAGTCCGATACAACCCTAACGGCATTGCCTGATGGCGGTTTTGCTATGGTTTGGCAGTCCCAGGATCAAGATGGAGACTATGATGGTGCCTATCTACAGCGTTTTGATGTATTGGGAAATCCTTTAGGCCGCGAAATTTTAGTGAATACAACCACACTGGATAACCAGCGATACCCAGCGATAACGACTTCAGCTGATGGCGGTTTGGTTGTGGTATGGGATTCTTATGAGCAAGATGGCGATCAAGGCGGTGTTTATCTGCAACGCTTTGATGCTAATGGCAATGTTGTGGGCACAGAAACTCAGGTTAATACTTATACCAATAATAGTCAGACCGACCCTGCTATTACTACTTTAGCCGATGGCAGTTTTGTGGTGGTGTGGGAGTCTTATCAACAAGAAAGTTCGAGTTATCCAGAACATGGCGTTTATTATCAGCACTTTGCTGCAGATGGTTCGCCTATTGGGGGAGAAGAGCTAGTTAATAACATTACCTATAGAAGTCAGAGTCAACCTGATATTACGTCACTTTCTGACGGTGGTTTTATTATTACTTGGTATTCTCAAACAAGGATCACCAGTGACTTTGAAATTAATATGCAGCGCTATGATGCTCAAGGTAATGCCTCAACTAATTATGATATTCAGGTAAGTAACTCCGATGTGGGTGATCAGTTTAACCCTGTAACAACAGAACTCAGCAACGGAGGTTTTGTTATCGCATGGCGAGGTGAAGATGCGAATTATGGGGGTATATTTTTACGGGTGTTTGATGCCGCGGGTAACAAAATCAACAGCGAAATGCTGGTGAATACTCATACCACAAATTGGCAAATCAACCCTCAGATAGCAGCGGTAGATAATGGTTTTGTGGTGGTGTGGCAATCATCAGAACAAGATGGTGATGGTAATGGCATTTATCTGCAGCGTTACGATAATTTAGGCAATACGGTGGGGGGGGAGACTCTTGTTAATACCACCACAGCAGGAAGTCAATCGAGCCCAGATGTCACCACACTTGCCGATGGTGGTTTTATTGTGGGCTGGCA
The DNA here is from genome assembly GCA_965369155.1 of uncultured Spongiibacteraceae bacterium. Classification (GTDB taxonomy): domain Bacteria; phylum Pseudomonadota; class Gammaproteobacteria; order Pseudomonadales; family CBDUPS01; genus CBDUPS01. The sequence continues at coordinate 1,309 of CBDUPS010000222.1, read as the reverse complement.
TAGTGGAGGTGAGATTTACTATCAGCGTTTTGCTGCCGATGGTACTAAAACCGATACTTTGAGTAATACTATTGATTTAACAAACCTGGTTGATGGACCATTACAGGTTGATGTTAGTGTTAGTGATAAAGCAGGTAATAATACAACGCAACAAGATAGTTCGCTGATTCTTGATACCACAGCGGTAATAACACTTGATGGGTTAATAGGGATTGGTGCTGATGGCTATATTAACGCTAGCGAGAAAGCGGGCACTTTATCTGTCAGCGGTACAACCCTTGGCATTGAAGATAATCAAACGGTAACGATTACTGTAACTGACATTAATAATAACACCAGTACCGATACAGTTACGGTATCTGGAGGGGTATTTACTGGGCAAGTTAATTTTACAGGCCTAGCTGATGGCACACTCCAAATACAGGTTGAGGGCACTGATCAACAGGGTAATATTGCCACAGCACAAGATAGTTTAGTATTAAGCTCTTCTGATTTTATGGAGCTTCCTACGGTACATACAACGGATAGTGATTATCGCCATCCGTGGTTAAGTGGTGTGTTTGATTCGGCTAATACACAAGTGTTAACAGTGACTGTTGAAGGTAATACTTACACGCTTGGTGTGGATAGCAATTTAATTCAGCATGCGCTCAATCCTAATGTATGGGTGTTAAAACCGACGGCTAACAATACCTACACGGTAGGCCAGCATGATGTTGTCGTGACGGTAACAGACCATAATGGACTGAGCATCAGTGATGTTTCTACAGGAGAGTTAACCATTAACCCGGTTATGCAAGCGCCTTGGGTAAGTAGTAAAACGACCAATAGCTTAACCCCCAGCATTGGTGGCTATTATGATGAAGCTAATACCGAGACACTAACGGTTACCTTTTTGGGGCAAACCTATCAGTTAGGTATTGACCCTGAATTGACCGATATTGGGGAGAACCGTTGGAAATTTACTGTTGATGGACCAGTTAATTATTTAACTGATTATGAAGTGATCGTAACCACAACAGATTCAGGCGGCTTCTCATTACAAGACAGTACCACTAACGAATTACATATTAGTGGTCCTGAATCATTTGATCCGATAGTGAATGAAAACCACACTATCAATTTTAAACCAGCTAGTAGTGGTGTGATTGATTCTGATTATCTTCAGGATTTAACGGTAACCGTTGATGGTATAACTTATACCTTGGGCAGTAGCCCTGAGTTATCCCTTAGAGGAGATAACCCTAATGCTTGGATCGTATCGACAGGAAATGCGATGAGCTATGGCTCTCACGATGTGGTGGTGAGT
>CBDUPS010000221.1:0-3765 GCA_965369155.1 uncultured Spongiibacteraceae bacterium | reverse complement strand
TTATAGGTTAGAGGCAACAAAATCCCAGTTAACTAAAGCCCAAAAAGCCTCTAAATACTTAGGACGAGCATTGCGATAATCAACATAGTAGGCATGTTCCCATACATCAACAGTAAGTACAGGGGTTTGTCCTGCAGTTAATGGGCAGCCAGCATTGCTTGTGTTAACAATAGCAAGTTTGCCATCGGTATCTTTAACTAACCATGTCCAGCCTGAGCCAAAGTTACCCGCGGCACTTTTGCTAAACTGCTCGTTAAAGTTAGCAAATGATCCGAAAGCACCATTGATAGCGTCAGCTACAGCGCCTGTTGGTTCACCGCCACCATTAGGTGATAGGCAGTTCCAGTAAAAAGTGTGGTTCCATACTTGAGCGGCATTGTTAAATAAACCACCATCTGAAGATTTAATGATCTCTTCTAGTGATTTTTTAGCATTGTCAGTACCTTCAACTAAACCATTTAGGTTATTAACATAGGCTTGATGATGTTTGCCGTAATGATAATCGATAGTCTCAGGTGAGATATGAGGCATTAATGCATCTTTTGCATAAGGTAAAGCGGGTAATTCAAAAGCCATAACACGACTCCTTTTTTGGTGAATTAAGACAATGGGTTATGAAAGCGTTTTTTGTAACGGCGTAATATCCACCGAGCCACCTAATTTACCAGAGACGGGCATTATATGCCATGATACTAGTGCGTTTTTGCAGTATGTGCCTTTATAATGGATTTTTTTATTAAGGAAAAAAGTTATGCCCTCTCGAGATGAAACAATGGTTGAAATGCCAGCGATAACCCCTGATCGAGATGAAATAGTCAGCCGCAGGGTAGCTGGTGCAAGTCCGGGGAGACGCGGTGGCAAAAATGCACCCAAAACTCCCACAGGTGGCGGACAAAAAGAAACTACCGTTTTAATGGTACTTTTTATTATTAGTTTGCTAGTAGGGCTTGGGGGGTTGGTTTGGGCATTCACCTTACAGCAAAAAATAATTAATGCTGATGTGGCATTACAGGCATCAATGGACAGAATTAAAGTGTTAGAGGATCAAATATCCTCAACTGATGAGAGCGTCGATAAATCCAGTACGGCGTTACAGATACAGCTTAATGAGTTAGAGAAACAAAATAAAAAAGCATGGGAGCAGATTGATCAGTTGTGGGGCTCAGCATGGCGAAAAAACCAAGCTGAAATTAAAGAAAATAAAGAAGCCTTAGCTAAGAGTAATACACAATTAGAAAAGCAACTGGCCGAGCAAAAAACGCTAACTAACAGCCTAAAAAATACAGTAGATAGTTATCCTACTGCAATCGAAAAGGTAAATAGCAGGCTTAGCGCTATTGATACCAAGGGAACTTACCGACAGAATCAGTTAGAGGATTTGTCTATTCGTGTTGAGCAGGTGGCGGCAGACTTACACTTACAAAATAGTCGTTTAACTGATAGCGAAGAATGGATAAAAGCCATCAATAGCCATCGCCAGCAAATCAATAAATCGTTAGATGCATTACAAAAAAATATGAGGGAGCTACAGGCTAATGACCGAGGGCAGGCAGCAACACCTACCTTTCAGTAGACTCTCTTTTTATTCCCGCTCTATTAAAGCTGTCAAATTAACTCATGATGTCAATTTGACAGCTTCTGCCTGGTGCGTCATTTTGCCGCACAATATGCTAACCCCTTGTTTTAAATGAGTTTTATTTTTGGCATGGTTCTTGATACTAACTAAGTAACTTAAACAGTTATTTATTTTAATCGTAAGGGGATTTGTATGAAGAAACCAATGAAATCAGCACTACTGGCGGCTTTGCTACTGGCAGGTATGCCGGTAGCTATGGCCAAAACACACCAAGTTGAACTCACTGTTGAAGAGACCGATGTTGTGGTTGATAACAACGGTACCGTTCAAGCTATGTGGACTTATGGCGGCGAAGTACCAGGGCCTGTGGTTCGGGTTAAGCAAGGGGATACCGTGGAATTTAAATTACACAATGACCCTAATAATAAGCAAAGCCATTCGATTGACTTTCATGCCATGAAAGCCGATGTGTTGGGTGAGTTTGAAGCGATTAAGCCTGGAAAAATGAAAGAATTTACTTTTGATGCCAATTATCCAGGGGTATTTATTTATCACTGTGGCGCAGACTCTATGGCCGAGCATATTTCTCGCGGTATGTATGGGGTAATTATTGTTGATCCTAAAGAAGGCTACAGCAAAAATTTCCCTAAACCAGATCGTGAGTATGTATTAGTGCAAGGGGATTTATATGAGGCTGGCACCTCAGCTGAAGATCGCCGTGATGATAAACATTGGAAAGCCGCATTAATTAATGGCAAATCGTTTCACTACGATCCAGTACACGATCCAAATGCCACTAACTTTTTAGAGTCAGAGCCTGGTGAGCGGGTACGTATTTACTTTGTTAACGCCATGATCAATCGCGCCGCAGCATTCCACCCAATCGCTGGTATTTGGGAGCAAGTGTGGGATAACGGTAACCCTAAAAATGTATCTTGGGGATTACAGACTGTAGAAGTGGCCCCTGCTCACGGTATGATTTTTGACATCGTAAGCCCTAAGGACAGAGCAACGAATAATGCGTTAGTTGATCACCGTATGAAGCATGCATTAAATGGTGCTATCTCTGTACTGATGAATTATGAAGGTGCAGACCCTGATAAAGGCAAAGGTGACAACATTTTACTAAGACAGTAGGAGGCATCATGTATCACAAAATAGTAAAAGGTATTGTGGTCTCAAGCTTGATGACGGTTGCTCCCTTGGCTTTAGCAGATGCAGGAAGCGATATAGCACAAACAGATTGTGCCGGCTGTCATGCGTTATCAAAACCCGATTACGAGAAGCTAGGTATGGTTGAGAGAGAGAGTCGTAAGGCTCCTCCTCTATATTTTGCTGGTAACAAGTTTAAAGAGCAGTGGTTGGAAGAGTGGTTACAGAACCCTGTGACACTGCGGCCTGCTGGGACATTTCCTCTTGATCATGTAAAAGCGGTTACTGATGGTCATGATGAAATTGTGGCTGATAGCATTAAACCACACCTTAAACTTTCTGCTGATAAAGCGAAGACGGTTTCAGCTTACTTGATGACATTAAAACCTTACGACAATTTGTTGGAAGAGGTTGCCGCTTATAAACCGGGTAATCTGTCGTTACGTATGGGGCAAATGACGTTTAACAAGTTTAATAACTGTGGTGGCTGTCATCAGGATGAAGAAGGTTATGGTGGTGTTTCAGGTCCTGAGTTATATACCGCTTGGGATCGGTTACAGCCTGCATTTATAGCCTCGTTTATTAAAGATCCAGTCGCTTGGGATCCACATACCATAATGCCGCACCCTGAGCTAAACGATAGTGCGGTGTTTAAGTTGGCCGATTACATCAAAGCAACAGGGGAGGCTGAATAATGAAATGGATTATGGCAGGAGTACTAGCATCATTAGCGGCATTTTCATCTGTTGCTAACAGTGATGCTCAGGTGGCAGAGGGGAAAATGCTTTATAAAGCGTACTGTACCCAGTGCCATGGGATAAATCACGATGGGCAAGGGGTGAATGTGCCGGCTTTATCCGTACAGCCTAGAGATCACACTGATACCGGTGAGATGACTGCGCGAACCGATGAAGAGCTTTTTGAAGCAATTAAGTTTGGCGGTAAATCGGTGAATAAATCGATTTTAATGCCTGCCTGGCAGGGCAATATGACCGATGACCAAATTCACTCATTAGTAGCTTATTTACGAGAGCTTT
>CBDUPS010000220.1:0-3766 GCA_965369155.1 uncultured Spongiibacteraceae bacterium | reverse complement strand
CACGGCGTAAAATCTCATCACCAACTTGATGACCGCTACTATCGTTAACATCTTTAAACTGATCCAAATCAAACGAAATTAAAGCCCCTTGGTGCTTAAAGCGTCTACTGGCGACCATAATAAGCTCAAGCTCTTCTTTAAATCGTCGGCGATTAAATAACCCCGTTAGTGGGTCATGGCCACTAAGCCAATCCAAATGTTCTTCCGCTTGCTTTTGTGCGCTTAAATCAAAGCCAATAGTAAGAACTTTGTGCTCTCCCGCAGAATATAATCGGGTATGCGTCCATGACATAAAGCGGGTGCTTCCATCTTTATTTAATAAAGGCATATCGTGCTGAAATTCTTCTATCTCACCATTAACAATATGCTTGAGCTGATCTTCAACCACCTCAACTTGTTCTGGGTTTTGCGGTAAATATTGAATAAATAACGTATTAATAGCATCTGATTCTTTTGTATTAAAAATGGACTGCCCAAAATTATTTAACATTAAAATCTCACCATTACTGTCCTGTGTTAACACTAAGGCTTTCGCGGCATCTAACAGACCTAAAACAAAGTTTCGCTCACTCTCTAGCTCATCACTACGAGCCTCTAACTGCTCTGCTCTATTATTTAATAGTGAGTGTAGTGCTTCTAACTGATAAGAAAGATTCACCGCGGTGTCTCGCAAAATATCGCTTTCATCTTCTATTATGGATTCTTTTTTACTTAAGAATTTTTTTCTAACTTCATCAAACTTGTTTTCAGCTAAAAGTGGCAGAGAGCGTGTCACTCTGTCCAAACGACCAATAGGCCGCCATAGCACCGCCAATAAAATAAGCTCTGTTAGAATTAAGCCAATCATCGTCACAACGATCATTTGCCGAATCATGTCTTGTTGGGCGGCCAGCGGCGCGGAGACATCAGTGATAATCATCAGCTGCCCATTAATACTCGAGTTCATCTCTAGTAGAGCAATCTCATAATTATTTCCATCAAACATCACTATGTGTGCTTTTTCTTCTAAGGCTCCCCACTCCACGTCTTCTTGTAGGTGTTTTAATAAATTAATAGCCAAAGCATCATTAGTAGTTTGCTTTAATTCTTTTTGCCAAGCAGACAAATCATTAATTTTATTAAATGCACTACTGCCTTGTGACGTCACGATAGCTAAGTCAGTTTTAGTAATATTATAAAAACGCTCAGCAACATCATTAAAGCCTGATAACAGCACCATATAATAGGTAAGATCTGCCGAAATAATGACAGGGGCAACCGTCATAACGTAACACTGCTGGTCACATTTTACTTGCCACTGTGGTGCGTTGCTTGCCTTAGCCTCAGCAATTAATGTATCGGCATTTAAGCCAACACCCCAGGTTAACTTTCTCCCATCATCAAAATAAATAGCCGCCCCATCCACATCACTTTCTAACTGAAAACGAAACCAGTAACTGGTAAAAACGTCTTTGAGCCCATTAAAGTCCTTTTGTACCATCGTTTCAGAAATACCATCTAAAAACACCACCGTTGCCGACAGTTGCATCATTTGCTTGGCAGCTTCTTGGGTTAACGAGTTAATCTCATTTTGATAGTACACATAAGTGTTTTGACGTTGTTTGGTGAACTGATCTGAGAGGTACGCTCTACCGGAGAAGAAATACATCACCGCTATAATAAACAGCCCACCACTTAAATAGAGAGCTTTCCAACGTAAACTAAGAAAGGGTTTTTTCTTTTCATTCATACAATATCTGCCCACCAGCAATAAAAAACACCAACAATCCAATATTCCAGCATTGATTATGGCTGGCTGTTACAGGTATTCCATTACTGACAGTTAACCAGCTGCCTTAGTCGTAATCCATAAGAATAGTAGCAGAGGGTAGCATTAATAGGGTAAAGCCCCTATCCGCTAACCGATTGCACAGTTTCGTTATTTTTATTGTGTAAACTGCTGATGCATTATGCCGTAAGGGTGAGTATCATTCAAACACCGTTAATGTATTCAGCGCACTGGGGAGTTATGCAGTCTATTCACAACTTGCTATTTCAATATGCTAATTTTATCGACGCAGGTAACTTTAAAGCCATTGGCCTGCTATTTGCCCACGGTAAAATTCTATCTAAAGAAGGCGACCTGATTGCCGAAGGTTCAACATCAGTAGAAAGCCTATATAAATCAACCACTCGCCTATACTCCTGTGGCACCCCAAGAACCCATCATATCGTTAGCAACATCATTATTGAGCATGACCCTTCAACCAATTATTGTACTAGTTGCAGCCGATTTACCGTGTTACAACAAACCCCAGAATTAACACTCCAAGCTATTATTGCCGGCACATACCACGATAGTTTTACACGGCACAACGGGATATGGCAGTTTACTAGCCGCACCATGACTCCCTCTCTCATTGGCAACACGGCCGAACACTTACTATTTACGCTACCTTCTACATAAGATTCTGTATGACTGATAAAACCCCAAAATCCAAAGCCACCCCCTCAATGCACAAACCCGCACGTAAAGGCTTTATGCATTTATTTGACGCATTTACCTTTTCAATGAAAGGTTTAAAAAGTGCTTGGCATAACGAAACCGCATTCCGCCAAGAGATCTGTGCGTTACCTATACTAATACCACTGGCTTTATGGATAGGACAGAGCGCGGTTGAACATATTTTACTGATAACACCTTTACTGCTCATCATTAGTCTTGAGCTTATTAACTCCTCTATTGAGTCTGTTGTTGATCGCATTAGCACCGAACACCACCCTTTATCGGGACAGGCCAAAGATTTAGGCTCAGCAAGCGTTTTTGTTGCCATGCTGTTAGCCTTAATCATTTGGGGCTTGATACTTATTAACCGCTTTTCCACTTTTTATACCGCATAGGGGCCGATCAATGAGTCGAGTAACAATTGACTTACCTGAAAGCTTTCCCTTCTCTACCGAGTTAGATGTTTATATTGGCTTAATTAATCGGGGCGACCACCTAGGTAATGATGCATTACTTGCCTTACTTAATGAGGCTCGTCTACGTTATATGCAATGGGCTCAACAAAATGCCCCCGCCATGCAAGTTACAGGGATTATTAATGCTGACTTAGCTATTATTTATAAATCTGAAGGAAAGTATGGTGACCGCCTGCGTTTTGATGTCGCCCCTGCTAACTTTTCTGCCTATGGCTGCGACTTTATTTTTAAAGTGACTCACGCCACAACCCATAAAGAAGTTGCCCGAGCTAAGATGGCGATGCTGCAATACGATTACCAACTCAACAAGCTGGTTCCCGTACCTGATGATTTTGAAAATTGGCTGCAGGGAACATCATAACTGTTGACAGCGCCAGTGGAAAAAGGAATAATCGCGCTCCTAAAATTCGGTTCTACAATTATTACAGAGGTATTTTATCGTGGCGAATTCACCACAAGCACGTAAACGAGCCCGTCAAGCAGAGAAGCAACGTCAGCATAATGCGAGTCTTCGTTCACGAGTACGTACGTACATCAAAAAAGTTCTCGCTGCAGTTGCCGCTGGTGATAAAGCCGCCGCTCAAACAGCTTATTCAGAAGCAGCTCCTATTATTGACTCTATGGTTAATAAAGGCATCATTCACAAAAATAAAGCGGCAAGACATAAAAGCCGTCTTAACAGCAAGGTTAAAGCACTATAATTACAGTGCAGCCAGCCTAACGTGATAATAAAAAGCCAGCATATAGCTGGCTTTTTTGTGGATCTTATTTTATCACGAGAAAGACAAGCAAAGCCGCTACATCA
>CBDUPS010000219.1:0-3778 GCA_965369155.1 uncultured Spongiibacteraceae bacterium | reverse complement strand
TTCTGGTTAATAACATCTCCGGTAAAACCCATTGAGTTTATCACTTGGTCATCAATATTTGCTCCCGGTGTTGCAGCAAAACCCATTAGATAGGTGCTTCTGTCTAAGCCTGATAGTTGAGGAATAAGAAATAGGTCACCCAGCAATAAAGTGAACGTTACTAGAAAAATAATAAATAAACGATACAACACGATGTACTAAACCTAGGCTATTACGTTGAGCTAAATATAATAAAGACTTGTCATGAAATAACAATCACTCGTCTAGAAATTACAGGGATAAAAAGAGATACTGCAGGTTGTGTTAATAATATTTTTTGGGAGTCTTGTATGAATAGTAAAACATCATCAGCTAGTGCCGTGACATTGTTTTTTCATTGGTCGGTAACGTTAGTTGTTATTGGTATGCTGTCGCTTGGGTTTTATATGAGTAGAGAAACCGCCTTTTTATACCCTATTCATAAGTCCATAGGTTTTTTAGCCTTGTTTTTGATCGCCGCTCGCTTGGTGTGGCGTCTTGTTGAGGGGCGCTTGGTGCCAGTTGCTGAACATAAAGCGCATGAGAGGTTCTTGGCAACCATAACCCATTGGTTCTTGCTCATTGCCACACTATTAATGCCTGTTTCAGGGGTTGTGATGTCGGTTGCAGGAGGGCGAGGCTTACAGCTTTTTGGCTTGGAGTTAGTCGCGGCCAATATTTCTCCAGTAGACCCCAGTAAAGTGTTAGCTCTTAATGAGTTTTTGGCAGGAGTAGCCCATGAAACACATGAGTATTTACCTTATGTGCTTATTGCGGCTATTGTTTTGCATATAGTAGGTGCATTGAAACATCATGTTATTGATAAAGACGCGACTCTTAATCGTATGCTGGGTAAACAATAGATTATTTAATTTAAGGAATAAATTGTGCTTGATAGTGTTAAAGATTATTACGGCAAACAATTACAGAGCTCATCTGATTTAAAAACAACGGCTTGTTGTGATGCATCATCGGTACCTAACTGGCTTAAGCCGTTATTAGCCAATATTCATCCAGAGGTGTTGTCTCGGTATTATGGGTGCGGCTTAATTTGCCCACCATTGCTTGAGGGGTGCCGAGTTCTTGATTTAGGTTGTGGCTCCGGTAGGGATGTTTATGCCTTGGCTCAATTGGTGGGTAAAACCGGTGAGATTGTTGGTGTTGATATGACAGATGAGCAGTTAGCTATTGCCCAGCAGTATAAATCGTATCATGTAGAAGAGTTTGACTTTGATAATATAACGTTTGTTAAGGGCTACATAGAGCAACTGGATAAATTAAATTTTGCTGCTCAATCGTTTGATGTCGTGGTTTCTAATTGTGTTATCAATTTGTCAGAAGACAAAGAGGCAGTATTAAAAGGTGTGTTTAATTTGCTAAAGCCTGGTGGAGAGTTTTACTTCTCTGATGTTTATGCCGATCGTCGTATTCCTAAAAACATAGCAAATGATGAGGTTTTATATGGGGAGTGTTTGGCTGGCGCTTTGTATTGGAATGATTTTATTCAGCTTGCAAAAAACACGGGTTTTATTGAGCCACGGCTAGTAGAAAGCCAGCCACTTTTGGTAACAGATACAGAGCTTAATAAAAAAATTGGAGGCATTAGATTCTCATCTGCAACGTATCGGCTATGTAAAATTTATAACCTAGAAAACACTCAAGAAAATTACGGGCAGTCGGTTATTTATCAAGGGGATATAAAAGAGCAGCCCGATACTTTTATACTGGATAAGCACAATAAATTTAAAAAAAATAAACCAACTCTTGTTTCAGGAAATACATGGAAAACATTAAAGGCGAGTCGATTTTCTCAATACTTTACATTTGTTGGTAGTCTTGATTCACATGAAGGATTATTTGTTGGAAGTGATAATGCTAATCCTTTTGACATACAGAAAATATTAGAGACTAAAAGTTGTTGTTAATAAAAACTTATGGTTCTGGGTAGTGAAAACCAGCATCAGGGACATATCTTAAGGAGCGCTCTACGCGCTCTTCAATAACAATATTAGGTTGATTCGTTTTTACAAGGCTTTTAATGAGAGTCATATCAGACTGCTCTCTAATATAGGCAACATAGCTAAAGTCTTTTGATAGAAAGTGTTGCCAGAGTGTGGCAAAAGAATCTCTAAAAATAAGTAGTCGTAAGTTTATAGGAGCATGAGTGTTTTCGGTTTTAAAGGGCTGTCTTGATGCTCTATTGGCATAGATTCTATCTTTTATAATATCCTCTACTTGCAATGGCTCTGGGTTGTAAGCTCTATATTCTTTTCTTATGGCGGTAGGTAAAGGTTGCTTGTGAATAAATTGAGGCTCATTGAGCAAGCCTAATGTCCACAGATAGCCCCAATTAAAAACGGCATGGTTTAACATCTCTTCACGGTTTACATCAATATAGTTGTTAGTGGGCAGTGCTTCTGCCTTTATGTTTGGATAATATTCTTTTAGCGTATGTAATAGCGTTAATTGTGCGATCTCTGCGCCACGAAGATTCCAGTGTGAATCATAGGGGCTATATAATCGTCCCGTTTTTTTTGCATTAAGCATGTCGTCTCGTAAATCAATTAATTTAATACCTTCTTCAGCAGCGGCTTTTTTTATTTGATCAAAACGGCTTGTAGCATTTACCTTTTTTATATAATAAGGCAATTGCTCAGGGTAAATAGTGGCCTTATTTGGAATGAGTATAAAAAAATAAAGGTAGTTGTTTTCTTTGGCTAATTGCTGTTGATATTTTAGGTATTGTACCCAACGATTAACCTCATCTTTAGAGAAGGGAATGATGTTGCGATAATCTTCTATAACAGTCCCATTATTAGAAAACATCCAGTAGTTTTTTCCTACCATAATACTTTTCTCTGGTGGAAGACCTATTTTTATGCGGAGTAAGTTGTAAAGACCAACCATACTTCCTCGATAAGCTAAATGATCATTAAAATAGGTGTCAAATTTCTTCGGCCATACTTTAAACTCATTTAATGAGGTTGGTTTAGTTGGTAGCTCAGCTAGCCTACGATTTTCATTCAGAGAGATGCTAATAGAAACAGTGAGTAAGGAAATAACTCCTAAAGCAATAAGAGAGAATATATAAATAAAGATACTTAATTGTTTTAATCTGCGAGGCCACATGGTTAAAACCTAAAGTAAATAAAAGGGTTGTAGGTATTCACTGCGATATAAATAACACAGACAAATAATAACAGTAAAATGATGCTGCTATTGATGGCGGTTTTTATCGAGCCAGTAGAGTTGTTGCTTTCTGTGTTGTTTAACCAAATACTTACCTTTTGATAAATAGGGGTGGATAAAATGGTGGCTAGAATTAATACAACAATCACTTCAGGATTAAGAAAGTAAATCGCATCACCAACACTGCTGTTAAAGCCATTTAGTCCGATCATTGCCCCTAGGTACTGCCATGCATCAGTGAGGGTTTCAGATCGAAAAAACACCCAAGCAGTAGTAAAGGCGGTAATGCAATATAAATGACTCAATGGAGGCCAGCATTTCTTTAAAAGTCTACTCAGCCCCAAGCGCTCTAGTATAAGAAACAGCCCATGCAGCAGACCCCACACAACAAAGTTCCATGCGGCTCCATGCCAAAACCCACACAATAAAAACACAATTATTAAATTAATATAGGTGCGAATTTCACTAAGGCGGTTACCACCTAAGGGAATATAAAGGTAGTCTCTAAACCAGTTAGATAATGAGATATGCCAACGTCGCCAAAACTCTTGAATAGATTTTGAGATATATG
>CBDUPS010000218.1:0-3783 GCA_965369155.1 uncultured Spongiibacteraceae bacterium | reverse complement strand
ACCGCTAATATCGCCTTACTATCGTTAGCTTGTATCCACATACGCACTGATAAAATAAGAGTTAAAATACCAAATAGAAACATACGGATGTCACTATTGAAACTGCCACCAAGGTAAAGCCCTAAGGGGGCGGTTAACATGCCGGCCAAAGCAAAAATAAACGTTTGCCGATAAAGCACAAGCTGTTGCTTTATTGCATCAATGGCACCAACCAATGCGGTGAGTGCAACTACCGCAAGAGAAATGGGTATGGCTTTTTCAGCCGGTTGCTGTAGAGCATAAACCAGTAAAGGCACAGCAAATAATGAGCCGCCACCACCGGTTAAACCCAAAGCCAACAAAAACACCGCACGCAATAGCAATTAACTCAACCATACTTAGCCAATAAACGGGTGTACCGCTCTATTGCCTCGTGGTCTTCACCTATTTCCATTTCCATCATACAAGCAATGCTTTCAAAAAAGGTACGATCTAAGGCTTTACGGGCTGCGGCTAATTGCTGGGCGACTTTCTCGCAGTCATCGCTGGTTTCTATTAGCTTTTGTATGCCACGAATTTGACCTTCGATTCTTTTTAATCGTCGGACTAAAGATTGTCTACGTTCGTCCATTCTCAATACCGTTTAATACCATAGGGGGTATAGTATAATTAAAATAAAGAGAAAAAGTCAATAATGTTTATTACGGCGAAAATAAAAAAGCACCGCCGTTTAAAAAGCCATTAAACAGTGGTGCGATAGAGTGGTTTTTAATAAGTGGTTGCAGCTGTGAAAGGCTACAACCTATGGGGGGGAGGTGTTAAATGTCGCTTAAGTGGGGCTTTAATAACTGCATCAATGGTTTTAAACATTTAGGAGTAGCACTAATAATATTGCCGGTTTCAAGATAGCTATGGCCCCCTTTAAAATCACAGGTTAAGCCGCCAGCTTCTTGTACTAACAAAATACCTGCAGCAATGTCCCAAGGTTTTAGGCCGATTTCCCAAAAACCATCAAAGCGTCCTGCGGCAACATAGGCCAAATCAAGGGCTGCAGATCCTGCACGACGAACTCCGGCCGTTTTTTTGGCAACTGCTTTTAATGACTCGCCATAAGCGTCAAGATAATCATGTTGTGATTGATGAAAGGGGATGCCGGTACCAATTAAAGCACCTTCTAGGCTTTTGCGACTGCTCACTCTAATGCGCTTTCCGTTTAAGCGGGCACCTTTACCACGGCTTGCGGTAAACTCTTCCCGAGTAATAGGGTTTAACACAACCGCATGTTCAAGCTTGCCGCTTTTAAAGCAGGCGAGTGATACCGCATAGTGTGGTACGCCACGCAAAAAGTTAGTGGTGCCGTCTAAGGGGTCAATAACCCAGAGGTATTCGCTATTGGTTTGGGTGTTTACTTCGCCTTGTTCTTCACCTTGAAAGTGATGATCAGGTAAGAATTTACGAATTTTTTCAATAAGTTGTTGTTCTGCGGCTTTATCTACTTCAGATACAAAGTCATTAAGGCTCTTTTCTTGCACCTCAATAATGCCCAGGTTATCGGCCTGACGAACAATCATTTCTCCCACTTCGCGGGCGGCATTCAGAGCGATACTTAGCATAGGTTCCATAGGGAGACTCGTTTGGTGGGTGTTGAGTGTGCCAAAAATAGCGGCGCAGTATACCAGAACCTGAAAATAATAGGGTAAGAACGAAAGGAATTTCAACCGCTATCTGTTATAATTTCCCGCGTTTTTTACGTAGAGTTGAATAAATTCCCACGCTGCACCATAAATAGGATCAATTAATGACCGAGAATGCTCGCTCAAATATACAGGCATTATCAAATATTCGTGTCATTTTGGTGAATCCTTCACACCCAGGAAACATCGGTGCTGTTGCCCGCGCTATGAAAAATATGGGGTTACAGCACTTAACATTGGTGAATCCCGATAAATACCCCCATCCAGAGGCTCAGTGGCGAGCGGTAAGTGCGGTTGATGTATTAGATAACGCACAGGTTTTTGCCACAGTAGAAGAGGCTATTGCAGACTGCCAGTTTGTGGTGGGTACAAGTGCGAGAAGTCGCCGAATCCCTTGGCCTATCTTGCCCCCAAGAGAATGTGCCGAGCAAATGGTTAGCACCGCAGGCAACTCTGCAAAGGTGGCTATTTTATTTGGTCGAGAGGAGCATGGTTTAACGAATGACGAGTTACATAGCTGTCATTTACATTTATCTATCCCAGCATCAGAAGACTATAGTTCTTTAAACTTGGCTATGGCGGTACAGGTGGTTTGTTATGAGTTACGAGTTGCTGCCGAAACGGTGAGAGAAAATGCTGAGCAGATTATGGCTAACGACCCATTGAGTGAGTGGGATCAACCCTTTGCCACAGGGGAGGAGATGGCGCATTTATATGAACATCTTGAGCGTACCATGATTGACCTTGGTTTTTTGGTGCCATCAAGGCCAAGACAGTTAATGCCGCGGTTACAAAGGCTATTTAATCGCGCTCGATTGGATGAAATGGAAGTGAGAATTCTTCGAGGGCTTTTATCAGCTATCGATAATAAGGGTAAGAAAAAGTAGCGGCTCTTGTCAGTATAAATCCCCCCAACCTATTACTTGACTAAATTACTCAGGTATAAGACAATATAACCCTAGCAATGAGAAAAAACAGTTAATTAGGTTCGGTTAGAGGTGCCAAAATGAGGCTGACAACAAAAGGGCGGTACGCGGTAACAGCTATGCTGGACTTAGCATTGAATGCTCGTTCAACTCCGGTAAGTTTAGCTGACATTTCCTCAAGACAGGGCATTTCTCTATCTTATTTAGAGCAATTATTCTCAAGATTACGTAAAAAAGAATTAGTACAAAGTGTCCGCGGCCCCGGTGGCGGATACCAGCTCGCCCGAGAGCGAAAAGATATTTTTGTGGCACAAATTGTTGATGCGGTAAATGAAAGTGTTGATGTGACAACCTGTGGTGGTAAAGGTGACTGCCAAGATGGGGATAAGTGCTTAACCCATCATTTATGGTGTGATTTAAGTGATCAGATACATCAATTTTTAAATGGAATTAGTTTGCACGATTTAATGTCACGCCATGAAATTAAAGCCGTATCAGACAGACAATTAAACAAGATATCGACTAGTCAAAACACAGATGTGTTGGTTGCTAGTCGTCACTAGATTCGAGTTGTAACAAACCGACGGAGAAAAATATGCGTCTACCTATTTACTTTGATTATTCAGCAACGACACCTGCTGATCCACGTGTTGTAGAAAAAATGAGCGAATGCTTATCACTAGAAGGCAATTTTGGTAATCCAGCGTCACGTTCGCATTCTTTTGGCTGGAAAGCAGAAGAAGCAGTTGAAATTGCCCGAGGGCAGGTCGCTGATTTAATTAATGCGGACCCTAGAGAAATTGTTTGGACTTCAGGGGCTACAGAATCAGATAACTTAGCGATAAAAGGTGTGGCTCACTTTTATCAAGGTAATGGTAAGCATATTGTTACCTCAAAAACTGAACATAAAGCGGTACTTGATACCTGTCGCCAATTAGAGAGAGAAGGTTTTGAAGTGACGTATTTGGACCCAGACTCAAAAGGTATTATTTCTCCTGAGTTAGTGGCATCAGCACTAAGAGACGACACCATATTAGTATCAATCATGCATGCCAATAACGAAATTGGCACTGTGAATGACATCGCCGCTATCGGTGAAGTGACTCGCAGTGCCGGCGTGTTGTTTCATGTGGATGCGGCACAGAGCGCGGGCAAAATCGACATAAACATGGAAGAGATGAAGG
>CBDUPS010000217.1:0-3795 GCA_965369155.1 uncultured Spongiibacteraceae bacterium | reverse complement strand
GCTGTGGTAAAAATATTCGCTGTGCCAAGGTTTATAAAGACGCGGTTAAACGTAGTTTTAAAAAAGCAGCAGAGTACCAAGAGGGGCGAAAAGTCCGTAGTGGTCGCCGAGCCCGAGCTATGGAAAAACGCTCAAACTACGGCCGCAAGCAACAAGAAGAAGTTTGGCAAAATGCTGAAATAGACGCGTTATCTCGTTTGGCTCGTGCGGGAGTGCGGGTGCCCGAAACCTTTGGTTGCGTTGATGGTGTGCTATTGATGGAGTTAGTAACCGACGATGCCGGTGATGTGGCTCCGCAGCTTGGAGAGGTAACCATGTCAAAAGAGCAAGCCATTGAAGATCATGCGCTTATGATGCATTACATTCAATTGATGTTATGCGAGGGTATCGTACATGGCGATTTATCAGAATTTAACGTATTAGTGGATGACAATGGGCCGGTAATTATCGACTTACCACAAGCGGTTAATGCCGCTGCCAATAATAATGCAAAAGAAATGTTTGCCCGAGATGTTAATAATATGCGTCGTTATTATGGTTACTTCGCCCCTGAGTTATTATTCACACAATATGCCAATGAAATGTGGGCATTATTTGAAGAGGGTAATCTTACCCCCCACTCATCCCTTAGTGGTGAGTTTGAGAGTGACGATAGTAGTGTTGATGTTGATGTTGTATTAGAAGAAATTAAAGCGGTAATGCGAGAAGAGCAAGAAAGACTAGAACGCATTCGTGATGCCGAAGACGATGTGTAGATAAGGCTGTTATTCATATCACGTACCGATACTTTTAAGATGCAAAGGGTTTTAAGGCACAAGGAGCTTTGCTATGAATATATCGTTACTGGAGCTTAAAGTTCCACCGCCATTAGTTGCAGCGATAACAGCCCTGATGATGTGGGGTATTTTTTGGGTAACCCCCGTGCTGCAGGTCTCAAATAGCTTGAGCTTATCGGTGGCAATCATTGTGGGGTTAATGGGTATCAGCATTAGTATTGCGGGTGCGAGTTTATTTCGGCAAACAAAAACTACCGTCAACCCAATGAAACCTGAAACAGCCAGCGCTTTAGTGGATACGGGAATTTTTGCCCTAACGCGCAATCCTATGTATTTAGGAATTATGTTAGTTTTAGTGGCATGGGCTATTTTTTTGTTGGCACCCTACACATTGGTTGGGCCACTAATATTTGTTTGTTACATCAGCAGGTTTCAAATTAAGCCTGAAGAAAGAGCACTTGAGGCGTTGTTTGGGGCGCAGTATCTTGCTTACAAAGAAAAAGTTCGTCGATGGATTTGATGAGCTGTTTCCATTTTAGCCATTGCCGGTAAACTGGTTTTGCGGTTGTGGTAAAGGTATAAGGGCTACAATATTTATCGATGTTAGGTGCTGTTTAGTCAAGGAGCTGTTATGACGGTAAAGCTAAAAAGAGCTTATGAGTTACCTGCTACCTGTGATGGTAAGCGGATTCTTGTAGACCGCCTTTGGCCCCGGGGAGTAGCTAAAGCCCAAGCCAATATTGACCTTTGGCTTAAAGAGATTGCCCCATCTACAGAGCTACGCAAATGGTTTGCCCATGATCCAGAAAAGTGGCCAGAGTTTAGCAAGCGATATCGCGCTGAGTTAAAAGATAATCCTGCCTTAGCGGAACTTAAATTACTCGCCGATCATGGGGATATCACTTTGGTGTATGGCACCTCTGATGATCGGCATAATCAAGCAGTGGTGCTTAAAAAGCTACTTCAAGGGTAACCGTTAACCAAGGCTCTAACGTTAATAGTAAGCCAGACATTACCCAGAAAAATCTTAGCCTGTTATTTCCGTTTTATTCTTACGATAAAAAATGCTTATGTTATGCCTGCCGCTAGGCTGAATAGCCACTCATAATACTTGATTGTTTAGGCAGAACTCACTCCATGAAACCTCGGCCGTGGTATTATGTGGTGTCAAAATAAAGGCACTATTACTCACCTATCTATGGAATATCTATGAAACTATTAGTTCGTAACTTAGACCGCTCTACAACAGAGCAGGAGTTACATGAATTGTTTGAGGCATTTGGCAGTGTTCAGTCTTGCGATTTAGTGGTTGATCAAGTCAGCGGAGCGTCTAAAGGTTTTGGTTTTATTGAAATGCCAAAGGCAGGCGAGGCAAAGGCTGCTATGAAAAACCTCAATAATAAAGTGGTGGGTAACAGCCAAATACGTGTTAAAAAAGCAGAAGAAAAAAATAGTTAAGGGGCAGTATTTTGAGTGCTAATGAGGGTGTTCGCCTTAATAAATTTATCAGTAGCTCTGGATATTGTTCACGTCGGGAAGCCGATAAATTAATTGAGAGTAACCGTGTCAAAATCAATGGCAGAAAACCTGAGTTAGGTGCGCGGGTTGAGGCCGGCGATGAGGTTACTGTTGATGGAATGCTGATATTAGGTAATACAGAAAACAAGCAAAATAGTATTTATATTGTTTACAACAAACCTGTTGGAATTACCTGTACTACGGATCAAAGTGTTAAAGGTAATATTATTGATGCCATTGATCACGATGTGCGAATTTTTCCTATTGGCCGTTTAGATAAACCTTCAGAGGGTTTGATTTTATTAACCAGTGACGGTGATATTGTTAATAAAATTTTGCGGGGAGAGAACAATCACAGCAAAGAATATGTCGTTACGGTAAATAAAGCCATCAGTGCTGATTTTGCCGATAAAATGTCAAAGGGTATCCCTATTCTTAATACCGTTACTAAGCCCTGTAAAGTTTCTGTACAAAGTAAAACCGTATTTAAAATAATATTAACCCAAGGGTTAAATCGACAAATTCGGCGAATGTGTGAATATCTTGGTTACGATGTTGTTCGCCTACAACGCCTGCGTATTATGAATATTGAATTAGGCCGGTTAAAAGTAGGGCAGTGGCGCAATGTTACGCGAGAAGAAATGTCTCAATTAAATAAAGTACTTGAAAGCTCTAGTAATGAAAACACATCAACTAAAGCAAAAAAACTTCAACGTAAAAAGCCACAGAGTAAACGAGCACCGCCAAAAAAATACAGCCCCTATAAACCAGCCGAGGGGGACAAAAAAGCCTACGCTAAGACAGCCTTTAAAAAAGATAATAGTGCAGGTAAGCGTGGTGAGGGTAAAGCAAATAAATCGGTAACTAAAAAAGCAGCAAAAAATCGCCCAGCAAAAACAGCGGGTAAAAAATCATTTTCCCCTGGCAAGCATCGTAAATAATAGGTTAGATATTTTTAAATGAATGGTACGGCACAGACACATTACGATGTCATCATTTTAGGTGCTGGGGCTGCCGGGTTGTTCTGTGCTTTTACCGCAGCTAACCGTGGGTTACAAGTATTGCTGTTAGATAAAGCCAATAAAATTGGAAAGAAAATTTTAATGTCTGGCGGTGGGCGCTGTAACTTTACCAACTATGTTGTAGAGGCGGATAACTATATTTCTAATAATCCGCACTTTTGTAAGTCGGCATTAAAACAGTTTACACAATGGGATTTTATTGCGTTAGTTGATAAATATAATATCGATTACGAAGAGCGTAAGCATGGCCAGCTATTTTGTAAAAACTCCGCCAGTGATATTTTAACTATGTTGCAACGCGAATGTGAATTAGCAGGGGTTACGATAAAAACTCACTGTGATGTGCAATCGGTAGATAATATCGCTATTAATAATACGGGCGAACAAAAAAATAACAGCCGCTACCAACTTAATGTTAATCAAAAAGGCCAAACCTCCAATCTTTACTGCGACTCATTAGTGGTTGCCACCGGTGCCTT
>CBDUPS010000216.1:0-3796 GCA_965369155.1 uncultured Spongiibacteraceae bacterium | reverse complement strand
TGGCATTAATAGCGATATTACTCGCATTAGTGTTATTCATTGGTTGGCAGATGTATGTTAACTCTCGTCATGCTGAAACTAGAGCACGGGATGATAACGAACGTAACGAACAAGCGATTCTTCGATTACTTGATGAATTGGATCCGTTATCAGATGGTGACTTAACAACCACAGCTACAGTGACAGAAGATATGACTGGCGCTATTGCTGATGCGATTAACAATACGGTGGATCAGTTAAGGGTACTTGTTTCGGCGATTAACGATACAGCGGTACGGGTATCTGATGCGGCGGACGAAACACGGTCAACTGCTTTGCATCTAGCGGAAGCTTCTGAAAACCAAGCGCAAGAAATTGCAGGGGCGTCTGCCGCTGTAAACGAAATGGCGATTACTATTGACCAAGTATCCTCTAACGCATCAGAGTCTGCTCAAGTGGCGGAGCGTTCGGTGGATATTGCTAAGTCAGGTGCTGAGGTTGTACAAAACACCATTAAAGGCATGGATACTATTCGTGAGCAGATTCAAGATACCTCGAAGCGTATTAAGCGATTAGGTGAAAGCTCGCAGGAGATTGGTGATATCGTATCGTTGATTAACGATATTGCAGACCAAACAAACATTCTGGCATTAAACGCGGCAATTCAGGCATCGATGGCTGGTGATGCGGGTCGTGGTTTCGCGGTGGTTGCGGATGAGGTTCAGCGTCTAGCGGAACGTTCTGGTGCGGCGACTAAACAGATTGAAGCACTAGTAAAAACTATTCAGTCAGATACCAACGAAGCGGTTATTTCGATGGAGCAAACGACTGCTGAGGTGGTTCGAGGTGCTCGTTTGGCGCAAGATGCGGGTGTGGCGTTGGAAGAGATTGAATCAGTATCAGCAAACTTGGCTGAGTTGATTCAGAACATCTCTAATGCGGCGAAACAACAGGCAGCATCTGCGGCACACATTTCAAACACGATGAATGTTATTCAAGAGATTACCTCGCAAACATCAGCGGGTACTACAGCAACGGCACAATCTATTGGTAACTTAGCAGAGTTGGCGAATAACCTTCGTGGCTCGGTTGCTGGTTTCCGCTTGCCAAATGAGTTGTCTGATTCAGGTGTTGGAATGGGTAGCTAATAGTGGAGTAGGAAAAGTGCTTAGCACTTTTCCCATTGATTATTATGAACTGGAGCTATGAGTCTTTACCCGAATTAACAGAGCAGCAATGTCTGCGCTGGGAGCAAGTGTTAGAAGAGCGTACGGGGATATTTTTTGCGGAACATAAAGGTATTCTCCGTTCAGGCTTACGCAAGCGAATGCAGGTAATTGGGTGTAAGGACTTTGATGAATACTACGGCAAGGTGGTGGCTGATAACTCTGATAATGAGTGGGCAGCATTACTGTGTAGTTTGACGGTTAGAGAGACAAGTTTTTTTCGTGATCCTGATGCTTATCGGTTAGTAAAAGATGAGCTGGTAAAAAAAATATCACGGTCTCAGTCAGAAGGAACGGCTTTACAGCTTTGGAGTGTGGGTTGTTCTAGTGGTGAAGAGGTTTACTCCCTTGCGATGTCTGTTTTGCAGGCTCAAGGTTATGTAAATGCTCGAGATGTTAGTGTAACGGTCAGTGGAAGTGATATTAGTAGTACAGCTTTAGATTCTGCGAGAAAAGGTGTTTACGGAGCAAAGGCGTTAGAAAGAGTAACACCATTAGAGCGGAGTCGTTGGTTTAGAAAGATAAGTGATTCAGAATATTGTGTTGTTGACGATTTAAAGAAAATAACACATTGGTTTCAGTGGAATATCACTGATTCATGCTTAGAAACTTTACCGAAGATGGATATAATTTTTTGCCAAAATGTACTTATTTATTTTCGACCACAGACAAGAAAAAAGATATTAGATGCATTAGTTGGTTGCTTAGCTCCTGGTGGAATAATAGTAATTGGAAGTGGTGAGGTGATTAACTGGGCTCACCCAAAAATTGAACGCGTAAAAAACGATACAGTACAGGCTTATCGTGCGTTATCTTAAAAAATGACGAACAGGCTGTGGCGAGTGTATGAGTAAACGCAGAAACTATGTTGCCTTTAACTTAGTTATCGAGCAAATCGAAGAAACATTAGGACAGGCGAGAAAAAGCCTTGAGGCTTTTGTGGGCGATTCTGAGGGATCACCCCATTTAGCTGATGCGGCAGTATGTATCCACCAAGCTCGTGGTGGTTTGATAATGCTTGATTATCAAGGGGCGGCGTTATTAGCAGCTGAATCACAATCTTTAGCGGAGCTTCTGCGTGACCAACCTGTTGATAATGTTAATGTTGCTTTACAGGTTTTAATGGAGGGGTTATTACAACTTCCTGTTTATATTCGTCAATTTCATCAACAAGGTGTTGATAGTCCTAGCAAGCTACTCCCCGTTTTAAATGATATCCGCGAGGCTTTAAAAAAGCCCCCGTTATCTGCAGAAGAATTGTTTTTTCCCAATATTAGCTACATTAAGAAAAGGCTAGGCTTTGTTCCTAAAATCAACACCCAAGAGCTAGATCAGTTAAGTAAAAAAATACGCAGTTCTTTTCAAGCGGCGATGTTGGGAATATTAAAAAAAGATAACATAGAGAAACACTATCAAACGCTTGAGAAAATAACCGGCCATTTAAATAAAATCACCATTAACACCTGCGCTGAAGGTGTTTGGCTAATTTATCAGGGCTTAGTTGAAGGCATGGCTCAGGATGCATTTTCTGAGGACACAATAAAGATCATCTTGAAACACCTAGATGGTGATTTAAAGAGATTACATGACAATGGCTTAGATGCTTTAACCCACTTGCCTAATGTTGATGAGTTATCGACATTATTACGTCCGTTAGCAGAGACTCAATTAGATACACCAAAAATTAATCAAGCAAAAACTATTTTTGGGTTAGATAGGGCATTGCCAACAGTGGGTAATGGCTCAGAAGCCGCTGACTTTATTTCTCCAGATGCAGAAGCAGTGCACGCTGCATTTAAAGCATTATCAGATGAATTACACCAAGCTCAAACTAGTATTACGACATTTTTTGATGATGAAAGTAATGATATTGAGAACCTAAAGCAGACTTTATCTATTTTGCAGCGAGCCGCTAGTGCTTCACAGATGTTATCTCTAGATGGCCCGTTAACCTCTATTAAAACGATAGAGTCAAAAGTACAGTCGCACGTTGAATCACCTCAATCCCTTGATAAAACAGAGTTGTTGGCTGTTTCAGCAGAAATTACAGCTATAGAAAAGGCAATAGGCAAAAGCCAGTCATTAAATAGTGCCAAAAAAATTAATGCTGCAACCTATCAATTAGAAGAAGCGCACGAATCGGTTATTCGTGAGGCGCGCAGTGCTTTAGAGAGAGGTAAAGATGCCGTATTGGTATTTTTATCCAGTGGCGATCAGCTTCAGCTGAATGGGGCATTAAAAAGTTTTGCTGAAGTTCGTGGTGGGTTACAGGTGATTGGAATTCAGCAGGCCGCCATCATTGTGGCCTCGGCTGAGTTGTTTCTTCGTGAAAAAATACTGACCAATAAAGATCCGTTTTCTGAAGACACTTTAAGCTTATTTGCTGGTGCTTTAATGACAGTGGAGTATTTTTTAGAGCGTGTTATTGAAGATCAGGATGAAGACGTTGATATTATTTTAACGAGAGGTATTGAGGCTGTTGAGCAGTTAGGCTATTCAGTCGAAAATGCTGAGATAACACTCAAATCGTTACAATCAATAGCAACAGAAGCAACAGAAGCAACAGAAGCAACAGAAGCAACAGAAGCAAC
>CBDUPS010000215.1:0-3807 GCA_965369155.1 uncultured Spongiibacteraceae bacterium | reverse complement strand
ATCGTCAATAACTTCACGATTTTTTTCATTAGCAAAAAAATGAACAACATGAGCGGCGACAATAGGACCCACATCCGGCACCGAAATTAATGTCTCTTCTGTGGCGTTTAACAAAGCAGGTAAGGTTAAAAAGTGTTGCGCTAAATTTTTAGCCGTAGTCTCCCCTACCTCACGAATTCCTAAAGCATATAAAAACCGAGGTAATGTGGTTGCCTTACTTTTATCGATGGCCTGCATTAAGTTCTCTGCCGACTTTTTCCCCATACGCTCTAGTTCGGCTACCGCATCAAGGTTTAAAGAATAAATATCTGCCACATTTTTAATGAGTTGCTGTTCCACCAAAGCATCAACTAATTTATCCCCCAACCCATCAATATTCATCGCCTTACGAGAAACAAAGTGTTTAATGGATTCTTTGCGCTGTGCCGAGCACACCACGCCACCGGTACAACGGTACACAGCCTCGCCTTCTACTCTCTCTAGTAACGAGTGGCACACTGGGCAATTCTCGGGAAAACCAATAGCTCTAGCATCACTAGGCCGTCGCTCCATCACCACACTCACTACTTTGGGAATAACATCCCCTGCCCGGCGAATAATAACGCTGTCACCAATCATTAAATTTAGGCGCTGTATTTCATCTTGATTATGCAGTGTGGCATTGCTCACCGTAACACCCCCTACAAAAACAGGCTTTAATCGAGCCACCGGTGTAATAGCCCCGGTTCTACCAACCTGAAACTCCACATCAAGTAACTCGGTTATTTCTTCTTCGGCGGGAAATTTATGGGCGATCGCCCAACGGGGAGCACGGGAAATAAAACCCAGCTCATTTTGTAGCTCACATGAATTCACTTTAAAAACGATGCCATCAATATCATAAGCAAGACTCGCGCGCTTTTTACCCAATTGATGGTAATACGCCAAGCATTGCTCACTACCTGTGGCTCGGGCTATTTCTTTATTAACCTTAAAACCCCACTGACCTAATTTTTGTAAAATCTCATAGTGCGTTTTAGGTAACTCGCCCCCTTCAACCACCCCATAGCCGTAGCAGTTCATTTCTAAAGGGCGTGTCGCTGTTATGGCCGAATCCAGTTGCCGTAATGTACCGGCCGCGGCATTACGGGGATTAATAAACGGTTTTTCTCCTGCGGCTAAGGCTTTTTTATTAAATGCTTCGAAACTCTGGTGAGGCATAAATATTTCACCTCGTACCTCAAGGCGCTTAGGCCAATCATCGCCTAACAGCTTTAAGGGAACCGAGGGAATGGTTCGCACATTAAGGGTAATATTCTCTCCTGTCGTTCCATCACCCCGTGTTGCTCCCCTTACTAGAAGACCATCTTCGTACAACACACTAACAGCAATGCCATCTAATTTAGGCTCACAAGTAAACTCTATGTCAGCTTCTGCACGCTTAACTCTCTCAGCAACACGCCGACTAAAGGCACGTAAACCCTCTTCATCAAAAACATTATCTAAAGACAGCATAGGAACCTCATGCTGTACTTGGGTAAATTTATCTAAAGGTTTGGCACCCACCCGCTGGGTAGGTGCGGCAGGATCAATTAAATCGGGGAATAATGCTTCGATTTTTTTGGCTTGTTGAAAAAGGCGGTCGTATTCAACATCGGGAATAACAGGATCGTCTAAGACATAATAACGATGACTATGAACCTGTAGCTCAGAATAGAGTTCTTTTAATTGTAATTCGGCGTCATTTTTATTCATAAAAATCTCACTATGAATCAAAGAGTATAACGCCTACGAGTCTTTACTGGATAAACGCTGTCTTTCAAAGTCACGGACTCTTTGCCGACCATGCTCTAAGGTTTGCTCGGTAACCACACTCAAGCTTTCATCTTTTAATTCACCATGCAGGTTTTTAGCCACACACTGTGCTGTTTCAACCATATAATCATAGGCCTTTAAGGCTTGCTTTGGCCCAGGTAGCGGTAAAAACAATGTAATACCCGGCGTTTTAAATGTATCCATGGCATTAATATCAAAAGTACCGGGCTTAACCATATTGGCCACACCAAACTGTACGGCACCATTGCCATTGGCTTCTTCATAACGATGGAAAATATTCATATCCCCAAAGCGTAAGTCACAGGCTCTAAGAATCTGCAATAAAGGCCCACCTTTAAAACCACCTGCGGTAGACATTACATGTAAAATTAATACCTCTTCAGGCGCTTTGCTTGGTGGCTCATCATCTACATTTAGTTCCTCTAACAAATCCCCTTGAGCAACAGCATCATTTTCTTTAGCCCCTGCAGCTGTCTTTTTTGCCTCTTTTGTGTCTTTGTTTTTTGTATCCACTTTAGCTTTAACTGCAGGCTTTTTAGCATCTGCTGTGATGGGCGAATCTTGCGGGCTCTTGGTTTTACTTGCCTCTTGGTTTTTAGGTAGCGGCTCTGGTTTTTCAGCAAGCATTCTATTAACCGCTTCCATTGGATCTTCTTTATCATCTAAGCCTGTCACCAAACTGGCTAAATCATCAAAAGGATCACTATCATCTGTTGCCGCCATACCAGACTCTAATGAAATACCTATAGCCGCGTCGTCATCTGTGCTGTCCGATTGTTCTACCTTTTTATTAGCTGTTTTTTTAGCTAGCTTCTCATCACGGGAAATAACTCGAGCACCACCATTAGGTAACTCTGAGGTAAAGCCATCTTCCTCGGCAAAATTACCCTCTTTATCCTTTGCCTTTTTTTTGTTAATTGACAAACGATAGGGATTTTTATTTTCACTACGGCTACGAATAAAAGCATCCAGCAAAACTGCCGCTAATATAAGTACACCGACCACCACACCAATTTCAAAACCACCCATAAACTTTTCCAGAGTAAGGCTTTACTTAAAGCTCTTCTACCATTTTAGCTGCTGCATCAATATCCACGGATACTAAACGCGATACACCAGGCTCATTCATTGTGACACCCATTAGGCTATCAGCAACTTCCATCGAAATTTTATTATGCGTAATATAAATGAACTGTACTTTTTCTGACATTTCTTTTACCAAATTTGCATAACGACCCACATTTGCATCATCCAACGGTGCATCAACTTCATCAAGAATACAAAACGGTGCTGGATTAAGCTGAAAAATAGAAAAGACTAATGCTATTGCAGTTAATGCTTTTTCTCCACCGGATAGCAAATTAATACTACTATTCTTTTTACCTGGAGGTCGCGCCATAATCGCCACACCGGTATCTAAAAGATCGGTGCCGGTTAACTCAAGCCCTGCACTACCGCCACCAAACACTTTAGGGAACAGTGTTTGCAAGCCTTGGTTTACTTTCTCAAACGTTTCTCTAAAGCGCTCTCGGGTTTCTTTATCAATTTTTTTGATCGCACCTTCAAGCATGTTTAATGCATCATCTAAATCTTTGTTTTGATCATCTAAATAATTTTTCCGCTCTGATTGAATAGTATATTCGTCAATCGCGGCTAAGTTAATAGCCCCTAAGCGTTGAATTTTAGCTTCTATTGATTCTACCTGTTGCTGCCAAATAGAAAGCTCTGCATCTTTAGATAACGCCTGTAAAACATTGCTTATTTCAAAGCCACTTTCTATTAATTGTTCTTCTAATGTTGTGCGACGAACATCTAAACTCTGAGCGTCTAATCTCACCTGTTCCAACTTATTACGAATCGCCAAGGCATCTTGCTCTAATAAATGACGACTTCTTTCCCGCTCGCGTGACTGATGATCGACTTCACTAATTTGCTGGCGTAACGTTGCCATTTTTTTATCAACAACCAAACGATGTTCTAGTAACGTATTTA
>CBDUPS010000214.1:0-3807 GCA_965369155.1 uncultured Spongiibacteraceae bacterium | reverse complement strand
ACTTACTTCTGGCACCGGTAATGGTAAAACCCTGCTCATACAAAAGAGCTCGAATTTGGCGAATTAATAACACATCCTGATGTTGGTAATAACGTCTGTTGCCTCGGCGTTTTACTGGACTTAGCTGGGAAAATTCTTGCTCCCAATAACGCAGTACATGAGACTTAACCGCACACAACTCACTTACCTCACCAATGGTGAAGTAGCGTTTTCCTGGGATAGGAGGTAATGCCTCGGTTGGCTTACTCTTCTTCTGGGCCGGCATAGGTTTCTACTCGTGCTTTTAACTTTTGCCCTGGACGAAATGTCACAACCCGTCGAGCAGTAATCGGAATTTCTTCACCCGTTTTTGGATTTCGTCCTGGACGTTCTCGCTTATCACGTAAATCAAAATTACCAAATCGTGATAACTTCACTTGTTCATTACCCTCTAAAGCTTGAGAAATTTCACTAAAAAATAACTCAACCAACTCTTTAGCTTCTCGTTTATTCAAGCCAAGCTCATCAAAAAGCTTCTCTGCCATATCGGCTTTAGTTAAAGAACCACTCATATCTAATCCCTCAAAGATGCGTTAAACGAATGTTGTAGCTTTTGTATTATATTAGTCACTACTTCGTTTATTTCGCCTTCATTCAAAGTGCGTGATGGGTGTTGCCAAACCATTCCAACAGCGACACTCTTTTTACCAGCCTCAACACCTGACCCTTGGTATACATCAAAAGTTAATGTGCGAGTCAAATGCTCTCCTGCCTCTTTTTTAATAGCTGCTTGTAAATCAGCAACGAGGATAGTTTCATCTACAATAACAGCTAAATCTCGCCTTACTTCAGGAAACTTTGATAACTCTTTGAAATGAGGCAGCTTTCCCTTAGTAAGCTTGTCCAAGGATAGCTCAAATAACACCGTCTTGCCAACCATTCCTACAGTTTGCGATACCGAAGGGTGCAACACACCAATTAAGCCGATAACCTCTCCTGCAGATAAAATCTGTGCAGTTTGCCCTGGGTGTAACGCAGGATGTGTCGCCGCTTTAAACTCCCATTGATCAGAAAGCTGTTTGCTCAGCAATGCTTCAACATCGCCTTTTAAATCAAAAAAGTCGACTTCTCTGCTGTCATTACTCCAACGCTCGGTAAACTGTTTGCCTGTTATTAATCCGGCCATAACAAGTTCTTGTTTTAATTCAGAGCCTACCTCTTTAACAAAACGTAAACCCGATTCAAAAATTCGTACACTAGCTTGTTGCCGGTTAAGGTTATAAAGCGCTGTTTTTACCAAGCCCGGCCACAAAGACTGCCGCATAATACCCATCTCATGACTTATCGGGTTTTGCAGCTGTACTCCATCACTAAAACCAAACAGAGCTTCTTGTTGGGCATCAATAAAACTATAGGTAATCACTTCTTGATAACCCCGTGATACCAGCTGCAACTTTAGTGTATCAACAGAGGTTATCTCTTCCTTACCGGTATGTATTTCAATAGCTGAAAAAATCTTATTGGTTGGGAAATGGTTATAACCATAAACCCGGGCTAACTCCTCCAACAAATCAACCTCTAACGTTAAATCAAAACGCCAACTAGGTGCGCTAACCATCCAACCTTGTTGATTTTTTTCTACTTTACAGCCTAACCTGACTAATATCTCTTCTACCGTTTCAGCAGGTAACGAAAAGCCAAGCAAACCCTTTATACGCGCCTCTCGTAGCACAATAGGCTGGTGAGAAAACGACTGACTATCACTTTTCGCCTCAATCACCGGGCCAGCATCGCCACCGGCAATTTGCAATATAAGCTCTGTTGCCCGCGCCATAGCTTTTTGTTGAAGCTCTGGATCAACGCCACGCTCAAAACGATGTGATGAGTCGGTATGCAGCTTGTACGACCGTGCACGCCCTGCAATGAGCTCAGGAGCAAAATAAGCGGCTTCTAGCACGATATCCTGAGTCTGTTTGGATACACCACTATCCTTGCCTCCCATAATCCCAGCAAGCGCTAGAGCCTTCTGATCATCAGCAATCACTAAATCACCTTCGATTAAGGTAATTTCTTGTCCATCTAACAATACGAGTTTTTCTTCTTTAGCCGCACCACGAACCGTAATACCCCCCGCAAGCTTTGCTAAGTCAAAAGCATGCATGGGCTGTCCTAACTCAAGCAATACAAAGTTAGTAACGTCAACAATAGGATCGATCGAGCGAATGTCTGAGCGTCGTAATTTTTCTTGCATCCATAAAGGTGTAGAAGCCGACAGGTTAACCCCTTCGATAACTCGGCTTACATAACGTGGGCAGCCATCAGTATCTTGCAAACAAACTTTAAGTGATTTATTTGATTTTTCACCTATCTCCTTAATTTTAAATGAATTAACATCAATAGAGTTAAGTAAGCCTACTTCTCTGGCAATCCCTTGGATACTTAAACAATCCGCACGATTAGGGGTTAAATCTACCTCAATCACTTTATCATTTAGCTTCAGGTATTCTATTAAGCAAACACCTAAAGGGGCATCTTCAGGTAATTCCATTAAGCCATCAACTAGGTCTTCCATGCCTAATTCGGAGGCACCACAAAGCATGCCAAAAGATTCTACGCCACGCAGCTTTGCCTTCTTGATAACAAAGTCTTCTGATAATGCGGCACCTACCCGTGCAAAAGGTATGATTAAATTTTCTCTCGCATTACTCGCACCACACACCACTTGATGCACCGCACTACCATCGTTCACTTGGCATACGCGTAATTTATCGGCATCAGGGTGCTGCGCTATAGATTCAATTTTTGCCACAACCACGCCTGTAAATCCTGCGGCTACAGGCTCAACCCCATCAACTTCAAGACCGGCCATGGTTAACTGCTCAATCAGCTCTTCGGTTGTTAATGCTGGTGATACCCACTCTCGCAACCACTGCTCGCTAAACTTCATCGTCTCTACCCACTATTTTGTTATTTCTTTAAAGGCTTTTATCTAAAAGTTAAATTGCCGTAAAAAACGCAGATCATTCTCAAAGAACAATCGTAAATCATTAACCCCGTAACGCAGCATGGTTAGTCGTTCAACTCCTAAGCCAAAAGCCATACCTTGAAATTTCTCAGTATCAATATTGGAGTATTCAAATACTTTAGGATGCACCATGCCGCAGCCCATCACCTCTAACCAACCTGTTTTTTTACATACGCGACAGCCCTTTCCTGCACACATAACGCAGGCAATATCAACTTCGGCTGAAGGCTCAGTAAAGGGAAAATACGACGGACGAAAACGTACCGCTAAGTTGTCGTTTTCAAAGAAGGATTGTAAGAAAGACTCAACCAACCCTTTTAAATCAGCAAAGGTGGAGGTCTCATCAATCAGCAAACCTTCAACCTGATGAAACATCGGTGTATGGGTGACATCAGAATCACACCGATAAACACGTCCTGGACAAATTATTTTAAGCGGTGGTTCTTTGCTTTCCATAACCCGCACCTGTACTGGTGAGGTATGAGTACGCAGCACCGTATTCTCGTCAACATAAAAGGTATCATGCATAGCACGGGCAGGATGATGCTCAGGAATATTCAACGCAGTAAAGTTATGATAATCATCTTCTATCTCAGGGCCTTCAACCACATCAAAGCCGGCTTTACTAAAAAACTGCTCAATACGCTTTAATGTCATGGTTACCGGATGCAAGCCTCCTGCCACATGACCACGACCGGGTAAGGTGACATCAAGTGTT
This sequence comes from uncultured Spongiibacteraceae bacterium, assembly GCA_965369155.1. Classification (GTDB taxonomy): domain Bacteria; phylum Pseudomonadota; class Gammaproteobacteria; order Pseudomonadales; family CBDUPS01; genus CBDUPS01. The sequence continues at coordinate 85 of CBDUPS010000214.1, read as the reverse complement.
TCACTCGCCAACTTAGCGTTCAAACCACTTAATTCAAGCGCTGACTTTTTGCTTTGTAGCTTTTCAAGTAATTGTTCTTTTACTT
>CBDUPS010000213.1:0-3812 GCA_965369155.1 uncultured Spongiibacteraceae bacterium | reverse complement strand
AGGGTTTAACATGCTGATACCTTGGTCATCACGAATCTCGCCTTGGATCGGATCAGACCAAAAACGAATAACACCGCGAGCATGGGGCTGTAATGCTTGGTTAGTTGCATTCATCCGTGCTTCAACAGAGGCATTTTTTCTAGGGATTCTGACAGGCTTAGGTAAGTTTTTACCATGACGGGCTAACAACACCATTAACTCAACTAATGAATCAACTACAAAGAATTCGTTAGGGTTCTCAGGGTTTGAAAACTGTAATGCATAGCAAAGCTCAGTAACACGGTGCTCTACTTGAATACGGGTATTCATTTCCATAAAGAAGTGGCTGGCACCATCTACAATACATTCAAAGGTAGACACAGAATCTAAGCCCACGGCTTTACCAAATACAGCGGCCTCCTCTTCCATTTTGTCTAAAATAGAAAGGTCTTGTTTTAAGGTTTTTACCTCGGCAGCCTTGCCTGCTGCTTTAGCCGTTTCAATAGCTGTGGCTAATTCTTCTCGGGTAACCGACACTTCAAGTAATTTTTGTTCGTGCATTTGTAGCGAGCAGTCACGACCACCCATGGTGATACACCAATCGCCATTACCGACAACTTGAATTTCTTGGTGGCGGGTAGTTTCAATGTTTAATTCAATAAGAATATTTTTATTGTCCCCTACACCGTTACATTTTACTTCGGCTAAAATTTCTCTCACCAAACCCGGCGCTTTTTCAGTCGCTTTTTGTATGCGCTCTGCTTTGCTACCCTCGTAGCTTGTTGCGGCTGCCATAATACGTTGGCCTTTACCGCCACCACCACTAATCGCTTTTAAACGAATACGATTTTCTGGGTATTTTTCATACATAACGGTGGCTTGCTCAATAACCACTTCGGCCATTTCGCTCACGCTAAACAAATCGATACCTTTATCATACGATGCGGTTAAAACAATATCGGCTTTATCTTCAATAGAAAGAGATTCAGAATCTAACACCCCTTTTGCAACAGATAATTTTTTACTGCTCACTAATTTTTTTAGATCAGCTACTGTGGGGTATTTTTTCAAAAGAGTTAGTGCCGTAACATTATCAATGCCTGGTGTTACCGAAACCCCTACATTTAAAGCCGTACGTTTTGCTTCATCCTTTAAACCCGCATCATGCACAGTTTTTGAACAAGGGCCGATAAAATTTAATCCGGCTTTTTCCATGGCATAAACCATACCTTCGTCTTCAGCCATAAAACCGTAGCCGGCAAAGATACTGTTATAACCATTATCCTTAGCAATGCTAATAATTTGGTTAATGCGTTCTTGACGTTCTTCTTTTGTTGCGCCGGAATAATCAGGTACACGGTGTACTCTTTTAGGATCCGTCAACTTACGCAACTCTGGTGCAACCGCATTGGTATAGGTAATAGAGTCTTTTTCTGATAATAAGATTCCGTAATTATGGATTCCCATTTCATCTAAAACATCTATGGTTTCTTTACGAATAGGGCCACGGCAAATAATTAATGGCTTTAAATCATTGACACAAAATTGTCTCACCCAAGGCGAGCTCGAACGAGCTAACCTGCGATCTTTATGAATCAATGGGTTGTTTAAATAGAGAGAATTGTCCACAGTCAAACCTCTTGGTTAATACACAAAATAATTAGTATTTAAAAATTAATGAAACTCACGCTGAACGGATTGCATAGGCTCTGCAGTGTAATGACGCAAATGAAACTGCAAGTTTTCGCCTAGGACTTTTCTTAATTCAGAGGGCATCACAATTTGCGAAATAGAACCTAAACTTAATGCTTCTTTAGGATTCATTAATTCAGCTTCATAGCGTTTTGCCAATAAAGCTTCCTCAGTTTTAAGCCATTGAGTTGCAGCAACTTCTGCTTCATCTGCTGCTTTTTTAGCACTCATGCCGGACTTTTTATAAAGCTCAGTATGTTTGCTTATTTGCTCGGCAACACTACCACGCAAGGCGCGTAGTTCTTTTTTATAAACAAACTCGACACCTGCAGGACCCATAACAGCCGCACGGGTTGTGGGTAACGCAATAACTAAATCAGCACCTGTGGGATAGTTATTATAAGAAGCATAAGCTCCGCCAAAAGCATTACGTAACAACACTAAAAAGCGTGGCGTGCGTAAATCGATAATGGCATCTAGCATGGCGCGACCGGCGTGAACAATACCGCCCTCTTCTTGTTCTCTACCAGGAAGAAAGCCTGTGGTATCTTCTAAGAAAATCATGGGAATATTGTAAAGATTACAAAAACGAATAAAGCGCGCATTTTTGTAAGCGGCAGCTATATCAATTTGTCCTGATGAAACTGCACTGTTATTCGCTACAAAACCAACAACATTTCCGCCAATACGACCTAAGGCACAGATGGTATTACGGGCGCGTTCTGGTTGAATTTCAAAGTAATCTGCATGGTCACATAATTGCTGAATAATAATGCTGACATCAAGAGGCGTATTAAAACCAGTTGGGGAGTTAAATGCTTTCTTAAGCAGAATATCAATATCCCAGGTTTGTCTATCAACCGGATCTGATGTTGGCTGAAACGGTGCCATCTCTCCATTAAAATCAGGCAAATAACGTAAGATCTCAATAACCATTTTTAATGCGGCCACTTCATCTTCTACTACAAAGTCAGTAACACCTGATTGGCTATGAACATTGGGACCACCTAATTCATCAGGGGTTACATCTTCACCTAAAACCGACTTAACCACCCCGGGGCCGGTTAAACCAAAAAAGGTATCTTTAGGCTGAATAACAAAACTACCCTGACGCGGTAAATAAGAGCCACCACCTGCATTAAAGCCAAACATACACATAATGCTAGGCACAACCCCGCTAATTTTTCTTAATGCGGTAAATGCTTCTGCATAACCATCTAAGCCGCCAACACCTGCTGGAACATAAGCACCGGCACTGTCGTTTAAACCAACTAAAGGAATCTTGCGCTTGCCGGCTAACTCAAATAAACGGGCAAGTTTTTTACCGTTAGTGGCGTCCATAGAACCGGCGCGAATAGTAAAGTCATGGCCATATAAAGCCACATCACGACCACCAATGGTAACAATGGCAGTTACCAGTGAAGCACCATCTAAATTTTTACCCCAGTTTTGAAATAAAACCGTAGGCTCTGTACCTTTATCGCACAACACTTGGATACGTTCCCAAACAGTCATACGTTTTTTTAAATGTTGCTTTTGAATATTAGCAACACCAGCAGACTTTTTAGGACGTTCAATTAAATCGTATCCATCTTGCAAGGTAGACTCATAAAGTCCTGGCTCATAGCCTGCTTGCCCCGGAACGGTAAATTCAACCGTTTTTTCTGTAGAGAACGGGTTATTCAGTGAAGGGATTAGACTGGGTTTTTTCGCCATCTCTAAACTCTCTATTAGTTTTTTTTATGGATTAACCTGACTGCTGAGTAAGGAGACAGCATCAGACAAGAACCCCTTTTTGGGGAGGCGTAACGATAAAGCTATAGCACTCTTATGTCAATTAGGTTAAATCAACGATATACGGGGGAAATGTGCGCTAAATCACTGGATTTAACCGACGGTAAATGCGTAGAATGACCCTTCAATTTCTTAGTTGTTTTATCCCAAACTTATGCCCGTAGAGTCGCTTACTTATCAGAGTAATAGCTGTGATTATTTCAATGCTATTCGTCACCTGCCGCAACCTATTTTTTTAGATAGTTGTGCCCCTCATTCTTTAGGGGGAAGATACGATATTATTGCCGCCAATCCGGTAGTTAGTTTAATAACCGAAGAGAGTACTACCGTAATACAACAAAGCAGTT
>CBDUPS010000212.1:0-3819 GCA_965369155.1 uncultured Spongiibacteraceae bacterium | reverse complement strand
GCCTTCAATAAGAATATCAGCTGTTGAAATCAGCTCTAGTGCTACAGCAATCCCTTCCTCTGATTTAAGGTTAATGGCTATGGATCGACGATTACGGCCTAAGATATCCGCAGGATTCTCTCCCATACCACTACCGCCCGAAGGGCGATCAATTCGAATAACTTCAGCCCCTAAATCAGCTAACAGCATACAAGCAAATGGCGCTGGCCCGATACCTGCCATCTCCACAATACGGACACCCTGTAATGGTCCCATTAAATACTCCTTTCTTTAGTACTGGGATCACCAAGAAATGTGAGATGACCCTTAATATGATAAGTCTACCAACATAGCGCCTTATAAAAATATAAACTGTATTACAATTAAGAGATAAACTGGTAAATTTACAGTACTCTACAAGTAACCCTCAAAGGGACCAGAGGTAACTATAATGGCTGACTACTACCGAAAAATTGTTAATACGCTACTGATTACAGGTGCAGAGAAACGCGCCCAGCGAGAACAGGTGTATGAAAAGGCGCGCATTCAAGCACAAGAGGACATAAAGCAAGCCTCCTCCAGCGAAAAAGCCGCAGAAATCTCTGCGGCCGTTGAAGATGCTATCCGACGTGCTGAACTGCGCTTTGCAGCTGAAGAAAAGAATAAAGCCGCGGCTGCTGCAATGCCCGTTGTACGTATCATCAACTATAAAGCAATTGCTAAAAAGACCAGCGCCTTAATCTTGATTGTTTTAGTTATCGCAGTAACTGCTGGTATCTTTTACAGCAACCCTACTTACCTTACACAGGTTAAAGACTTGGCCTCATCCTATTTAGTGCCAACAATACCAACCGACAATAGCACTCCCCCTAAAAGCAATAACCTGCCCCCTGAACAAAGCGCAAAAACAGAAAAACCACTTATAAGTAATAATGACAGCAATAGCGTTAAAGAAGAACCTGGTGATTTAGAGATAACCGTAAAAACTGAAGCATTCGTTGAGCAAACCCCTTCAACTAAAGAAATCCCTCAGGCAAAAAAACAAAACACCGTTACTGAAAAAAACAATCACATTCAGCCTAGTAAAATCGTTAACACTGATGACAGTTTTTTAAATTATGAAGCAATAAAACAATGTGCCCAAGACTACCTTCTAATAGATCAACAATGGGAAAAACTTAACAACGCGAACGATAGAATGCAAAAAAAATCTGCCGAGATAACAAAGCTTAACCAACAAAAAGAACATCATCTTATTATTGCCTCTGCCCAAGCTGAATATAACAAGCTCGTACAAAACTACAATAATATGGTTGATACGTTAAATGCGAACAGTGTAAAACTTAATAATCGCTGTGCAGACAAAAGCATTAACTACGATGACTTGGGACGCATATGCCAAAAAGGCAGCCCCTACAGTCAATCCTCTTTTTGCACATCAATGATGTAACAAAAAAACATTAGGAACCTGCCATGCTACTAGCTCGTATTACTCTCTCTATCACCGCTCTTATTTGGATTATTTATGGCGGCTGGCTATTTGTTGACCCACTCGGTTTTCGTTATACCGGTTTTGAACTAAACAACTGGAGTAGTATTGTCGAAGTACAAGCGATGTATGGCGCTGTTGAGTTTTCCCTAGGTGTTTTTGCCCTACTAGGTATTATTAACCCAAGACGCTATATGCACAGCGCCCTACTACTGTGGTTCTTGATTTATACAGCCTTAGTTATTGGCCGCATTACTGGTATTTTTATGTGGGGCGGCTCGTTTAGTATGGATTTTGGCCCTACGGGTTTGCCCGAAAGCTATAACCCTGGAGCTTTATTTTTCTTAGAAATACCTTCTGCTATTTTATGCGGTATTGCCTTATTAAAAACAAAAGATAACCCTAACGTTAATCCCTGCTAACAAATCATGAGCGATATAAAGGTTAGAAAAATCCCCTTTGAGTTTACTGATGACATTCCTTTTCACTGGAACCCAGACCACCCTTATTGGGGAAACTTTGTTAATTTTATTACCCTTATAGCCCCTGCCTTTGAGCGTTATTTTATTCGCTCGACCCGCGAGGCTATGTCAAAAATAAAAAGTACTCAGGTTAAAAAAGACGCAGAATTATTTTGCTATCAAGAGGGGCAACACAGTAAATATCATCGTGAACATTTAGCGATGTTGCTCAAAAAACACCCCCTTTTAGCCCAAACAGAAAAAGCCATTTCTGATTCTTACAGCAAACTATTTAAAGAGCAATCTGCAGATTTTCATTTAGCTTATGCCGCTACTATTGAATTAGGCTTCGGCCCTTTTGCCAAATTTATTATTAATAATATTGATGCTTATTTTAAAAATAGCGACCCTCGTATAGCGTCATTTATTCTTTGGCATTTAGTCGAAGAGTTTGAGCATCGCAATGCCGCTATTGATATTTACAATGATGTTGTGGGAAGTTATTTTTACCGAGTGAAAGCTATGCCTGTTGTATTTAAACACTTAGCAGAAGTGGCTACTCTTGCCATACAAGGCTTAGAACAGCATACAGAAAAAACGGCTGAGGGTATTTTGCCCTCTGATACCAGTGGTTTATTTAAAGGTATACCAATACTTAGTACTGCAAGCCTTTTTTATGAATTGTTTTGTACTCTACTGCCATACCATAGCCCTAACCGTATTAAGCAACCCCAATGGGTTTCCCAATGGTTTAAAGATGAAGCTGCTGGGATTGATATGCGTTTGTATTACTCTTAATAAATACTCTCATCATTTATCAAGACGAGAGTGTTTTTGTATCCAATATCTTTAATAAAATCCATTAAATAAAAAAGCCGCTTACCCTAAGATAAACGGCTTTTATTTCATTTGTTACTGTCTAATCCCTTCGACAGGCTCAGGGCGAGCGGCAGTACGTTTTTTATTGCTGCGCATCCTGAGCTATGTCTGCCCCTTCTACACTACCGTTCATCCTGCCACGCATACTGAAGATCACCCTTCGACGGGCTCAGGGCGAACGGATAAAACTCTACCAATCACCGTACATCCTGAGCTGCGTCGCCCTTCGACCCTTCCGCGCATCCTGAGCTGCGTCGAAGGAAGGGTGAAGGGATTAGAAGCTACACCACAAAGTTAACCGTCATGCCCTGCTCAATAAGCAAGCTCGCACCCGCTGAGTCGTAAGCATCAAAGGTAACACCATCAACTACCTGTACCCCTTGTGCTGCCCAGTTATCCGCTGTGCTTAAGTTAACCGTATCCGTTGCATCACCTAATACCGATAACGTGCTGTTATCCGTATTGGTTAATACATCCGCTAGGCTTAAGGTTAGTGTATTCACCGTAGTTGCCGCATCGTTCATATCAATAATATCAACACCGTTGATGTTGCTTAAGTCGATATTCATGCCATCACCTACAAGCATTAACGTATCTAAACCACTGTTCATATCAATGCTAGTAAATACATCATCAACAAGGGTCAAGGTATCATCACCGTAACCGGTTACAAATACGTCTTGCCCTGCATCAACAATGCTTTGATCCGCTGCGGTAAGTATCACTGCGATTGTGCTGTTTACAGGCGTTCCGGTACTGCCATCCGTATCTGTGGCGGCAATACTAAGGGTACGGTCTAAACCAGTAGCTCCAGGCATTTCACCCGTATTATCAAAAGTCACACTGTTAAGCGCTGTTTGATAGTTAGCTACGGAGTCGATACCGCTGAAGGTTAATACACCCGCGTTATAAGTGCCTGTGATATTAACAACGTTGGTAAAGTTTAAGACATCATTAGCATCGTAATTACCGGTAATAGCAACCGTGGCACCTTGTAAGTTGGCTGAGTCG
>CBDUPS010000211.1:0-3819 GCA_965369155.1 uncultured Spongiibacteraceae bacterium | reverse complement strand
TGGCCCAAGCCGGCGTTCCTAAAGACCAAACCGATGCAGGATTTTTAGGTCATCTGATTAGTGGCTGGAAAAACGACTTGTTAAGTGCAGAGAGTGCGGTAAAACAGGCAAAAAACCGTGAGGAGCAGCGAGCGGCCAGTATTTATCTGCAATATCAAGAAAGCCTAAAAGCCTACAACGCCATGGACTTTGATGACCTTATTATGCTGCCTTCATTATTATTAAAAAATAATGCCGAGGCACTCACCCGTTGGCAAGCCAAAATTCGTTATCTACTCGTTGATGAATACCAAGATACCAACAGCGCTCAATACGAGTTGGTGCGTTTATTAGTAGGCCATCGCCAAGGCTTTACCGCCGTAGGTGATGATGACCAATCGATTTATGCATGGCGTGGGGCGCGGCCTGAAAACCTTGCCCTACTTAAATCTGACTTCCCCTCTTTACGTATTATTAAGCTGGAACAAAACTACCGCTCTACGGGCAATATTTTACAAGCGGCCAACGCCGTTATTGCCAATAATCCCCATGTATTTGAAAAAAGTTTGTGGAGTGAAATGGGTAAAGGCGATTTAATTCGTGTAGTCAGCACCGAAGATGAAGGGGATGAACTTGATTGGGTCGTGGATGATATTATTTGCCGTCACTCCCTTAATCGCATTCCCTATGAAGATATCGCTGTACTGTACCGGGGTAACTTTCAATCTCGTTTATTAGAGCTAAAACTACAAACAGCGCGTATTCCTTACAAGTTAACCGGTGGCACGTCTTTTTTCTCTCGCACCGAAATAAAAGATGTAATGGCGTACCTGCGGCTCTTAGTAAACCCCGATGATGACACCGCATTGTTGCGCATTATTAACACGCCACGGCGGGGAATTGGCTCTGCTAGCTTGCAGGCTCTTGGAATTTACGCCGGTGAACGACAATGCAGTATGTTACAAGCCGCCAGCGAATGGGGCTTTGAGCAACGTATTAGTGGCCAGCCATTGGCAAAAATAAAAGCCTTTGTCCAAATGATAAAAAAAGCGCAAGAAAAGTGTGAAACCGATGAGCCAATGGCAGCAATAAAAGAGCTTATTGACGATATTGGCTACGATGCGTGGCTTTTTCAAAATGCCAGTAATGGTAATGTAGCCGAACGGCGTATGGGTAATGTGCTTTTTTTGCTCGATACCATTAGTAAAAACCTAACTGATGACGACGACGAAGATGTATCTCTTAGTAAGGTTATCGAAAAACTATTACTGCGCGACATGCTAGAACGACAAGAAGAAGAAAGCCTAAATAATCAAGTGCAACTCATGACGCTCCATGCTTCTAAAGGATTAGAGTTTCCCTTTGTTTATTTAATTGGCATGGAAGAAAACCTACTTCCCCATCGTACCAGTATTGAGGAAGATTCCATCGAAGAAGAACGCCGTTTAGCGTATGTAGGCATCACCCGAGCAAAGCGCTCTCTTACCCTAACCTATGCGAGTGAACGTAATCAATACGGTAAAAAAACACCCTGCGACCCGAGCCGTTTTATTAGTGAAATACCCCAAGAGTTAATTCACTATGAAGGTGTTAATGTAACAACCACCGTTAGTGATGTTAATGAGGAAGAAGAAGCCGAGGCGCTGTTTGCTCAAATGGATGAACTGTTTAACTCTTAGCCTGCTTTTGGTTATTTTTTATTTCGCATAAAGCTTTAAAAGGTAGCACAATAAAAATCAGCTGAAAAAAAATATCGCATTATTCATCACTGTGAGGTTTGTATGATAAAAGTTTATGGGGTTGTCCTTTCTCCTTTTGTTCGAAAAATCCATGCCGTATTACATTTAAAACAACTGTCCTTTGAGACTATTGATGTATTGCCGGGCATGGGAGAACCATGGTTTTATCAAATTAGCCCCTTGGGGAAAATTCCTGCCTTAACTGATGGTGATCTTTCTTTGGCAGACTCCACGGTTATTGCTGAGTATTTAGAGGAGCAGTATCCTGACATCTCAATTTACCCCGCATCCATTAAAGAACGTGCTAAAGCCCGTTGGATTGAAGAATATGCAGATACAAAAGTTTTAGAAGTGGTTAGTGGTGGTATTTTTTATGAGCGCGCGGTAAAACCTGCCTTACTCAAAGAGCCTACTAATGAAGAGCGTGTGCAGCATGTCATCCATAACGTGCTACCACCAATGCTTGAGTATATTGAATCCCTCTTACCCCCTTCGGGTTTTATTTTTCAGCAGATTTCATTAGCTGATATTAGTCTCGTCACTCATTTTATTAATGCGGAATATGCCGGTTATACGGTTAACCCTAAGGATTATCCACATTTGGCGAGTCTTATTGAGAAAGTAAAGGGCCATGCTGTTATGGTGGCGCTACTGGAGGCCGAAAAACCAATATTGGCAATAATTGAAGAAGCCATGCATCAGTAAAACGCTTCTGGTATTCTGTAGCACTTATATTTTATCTCGTATTTAAAAGGTGATTGTCATGGGTAATAAGTATCGTTCAAGCACTTCAACCGCAGGCCGCAATATGGCTGGAGCTCGTGCCCTTTGGCGGGCAACGGGGATGAAAGATGACGATTTTAATAAGCCAATTATTGCTGTCTCTAATAGCTTTACTCAGTTTGTTCCAGGGCATGTGCACCTAAAAGATTTAGGCCAGCTAGTGTGTCGGGAAATTGAAAAAGCCGGTGGTGTGGCTAAGGAATTTAATACTATAGCAGTTGATGATGGTATTGCTATGGGTCACGACGGCATGCTGTACAGCTTACCTTCCCGTGACCTTATCGCTGACTCTGTTGAGTATATGGTCAATGCCCATTGTGCTGATGCTATTGTATGTATTTCTAACTGTGACAAAATCACCCCAGGAATGTTACTAGCTGCTCTTCGCTTAAATATTCCGGTTATTTTTGTCTCCGGCGGCCCTATGGAGGCTGGTAAAACAGCACTATCAAAAAACAAACTCGATTTAGTTGATGCCATGGTGATTGCCGCTGACTCATCGGTTGATGATGAGACGGTTGCCGAATACGAGCGCTCAGCTTGCCCTACCTGTGGCTCTTGTTCTGGGATGTTTACCGCCAACTCCATGAACTGTTTAACCGAGGCTCTAGGCTTATCTCTGCCGGGCAACGGCAGTATGCTTGCCACTCATGCAGACCGTGAAGAATTATTTTTACGGGCTGGCCGGCAAATTGTTGAAATTGCTAATCGTTATTATCTTGACGATGACCACAGCGTATTACCCCGCTCTATTGCCAGCTTTCAGGCCTTTGAGAATGCCATGATGCTCGATATTGCCATGGGTGGCTCCACCAATACTATTTTGCACTTACTGGCCGCAGCTAAAGAAGCACAGGTAAATTTTACTCTAGCCGATATCGATCGCCTCTCCCGTAAAATACCCCAGTTATGTAAAGTAGCCCCTAATAGCCCGCTATACCACATGGAGGATGTACACCGTGCTGGTGGGGTTATGGGGATTTTAGGTGAACTGCTCCGAGCTGATTTACTCCACGGCGACTGCCCTACCGTACACTCTGAGTCTATTAGTAAAGCCATTGAAAAATGGGATATCACAGTCACCGAAGATGAATCGGTAAGAGAATTTTATAAAGCAGGTCCCGGTGGTATTCCAACCCAAACTGCCTTTAGCCAGTCTGAGCGTTGGTCCAGCCTTGATGGAGATAGAGAAAATGGCTGTATTCGCTCCTTAGACAATGCTTATAGTTTAGAGGGCGGTTTAGCGGTTTTATACGGAAATCTTGCACCCAACGGTTGCGTGGTAAAAACCTCTGGTGTCGATGATAGCTGCCTGGTT
>CBDUPS010000210.1:0-3842 GCA_965369155.1 uncultured Spongiibacteraceae bacterium | reverse complement strand
GGGTTTTGCCGCACTATTTTACGGGTTGCCTCTAGACCACCAATACCGGGCATGCGTAAATCCATTAGCACCACATCAACGGTGTCGCCTCGACAAAGGTTAATGGCTTCTTCCCCTGTCGCAGCCTCCCCCACAATAGAAATAGTCTCTACATCACTCAATAGGCGAATGATGCCTGAACGGACTAAATCGTGGTCATCAACTACCAGTACTCGAATCACTGTTTGGTTTCCTTTTTTCATGTTAACTCCTTTTAACGATGATTTATGGAGCAGCCATTATAGCCCCACGATTAAAAAATGCGTAGGACGGTTAGAAGTTTTTAAAAAAAGTTATTCGTTTAATAATAAAATTTTTGCCATTACCAAAGCAGATATAACGAAATACGAAATGACTGTTTAGTCGCTATGCCATGTATTTTACAAGAGAGGCTCACTATCGCTTATTCGTAATGCGTCCATAACCGCAAAACTTTAATCGCCTTTTCTTCCTCTAACACTTGATAAACAAGCCTATGCTGAATATTGATTCGTCTTGAATACGCTCCCTCCAAATCACCTACTAGCTTTTCATAGGGTGGAGGATTTTTATAGGGGTCGGTTTTAATTATCTCAAGTAAATCCTGTGCTTTAGATTTTAGCCCTGCGGAGGTTAATTTTTTCGCATCTTTTTTTGCATGTTTAGTGTAATAAAGCGCCCACATTACCACTTTATATCCGTATTACAGTCTTTTAGATCGGTATCCATCCCTTCACGAATTGACTCTCTTAACCCTGGAACGGACAGTAAGAATAAAGTCTCGTTGATAGAAGACCAGTCTTCCTCAGAGATCAAAACAGCATTACCTCGCTTGCCTGTGATGGTTATAGGTTTGTGGGTTTGACGAGTCTCATCAATTAAATGATAAAGTTTTGCACGAGCGTCTGTCGCATTAAACGTAGTCATAATATAGCCTCCTAAAACAATAGTGCCCCAAAATAATAGCGTACGTTTTTACGAGCGTTATGTCAATTATGGATTAAGCCAGTAAACGCGGTTCAATTTCAAGCTCAATCCCAAAGGCTTCTTTTACCTGTTGCTGAATATCCCCAGCAAAATCTAACAGCTCAACACTGTCGGCATTACCTTTATTAATAAGCACTAAAGCCTGTTGGTCGTGAATCTGTATATTGCCCTTTGCTGTACCTTTTAAACCTAAGGTATCAATTAACCAACCCGCGGCAATTTTATTTTTATCACCTTCTTTAAACCAGGCCATTACTGGAAACTGTTGCAGTAATTTTTGTAAATGCGCATCGCTCACATAAGGGTTTTTAAAAAAACTCCCTGCATTGGGGTGAGTTGTTGGATTAGGTAATTTGCTTTGCCTAATGGCAACCACATGCTCACGAATCAACTCGGGGCTTATCTGAAAATCAGAATAACGCTCTAGGGCTTTTTGTAATACCGGATAGGTAATCACAGGCTTAGGTTGCATCAATAAGGTAAATGTTACAGAAACAATAGTGTGCGTGTTAACTAAGGTTTGTTTAAAAATACTGTCACGATAACCAAACTGACACTGGGCTTGGTTGAGCTGCTCTATCTTACCGGTGGCATTATTAACCACAGTAACGCTTTTAATAAACTGTTTTAACTCTACCCCATAAGCCCCTATATTTTGTATTGGTGCAGCCCCTACCGACCCTGGAATTAAAGAGAGGTTTTCTAAACCATACCAACCACTTTCTAAACAGACCTGTACAAAATCATCCCAGTCTTCCCCGGCGCCAACCTTTACCGTTACCGTGGTGCTGTCTGATTCTAATCGTTGAATACCTTTAATTTTAACAAAGCAAACCACCGCATTAACAAAAGGCGATGGAACAATGTTACTGCCCTCTCCCAATGCAATAAGGGGTAGCTTTTTATCTTGGGCAAAGGCAATTGCCTCAAGTAATTCATTTTTATTAGATACCGTTACAAGGTAAGCACAATGGGATGTTAGCTGTAATGTATGGTGGGGTATTAATGAGGCGTTGGATTCTACGGTTAAGGCCATTATTAATTCTGCTTTAAGTCAGTCGTTTTTATATGCTGCAATAAGCCCTCTGCTGCGTCTTCAACTAAATCGATAACCTTAGAGAAGCCTGCCTCCCCGCCATAGTATGGGTCGGGTACTTCGCTAACCTTTGCCTTTGATGCAAAGTTTAAAAACAAACCAACATGCCCTTGGTAACCTGCCGGTTGCATTGCTTTTATGTCACCCATATTGGCGTTATCCATTCCTAGTATGTAATCAAACGTTTCAAAGTCACTGGGACTAAGCTGCCGGGCTGTTAAATGGGATAAATCATAGCCTCGTGCTAAAGCCGCTTGTTGAGAGCGTTTATCTGGGGGCAAGCCAATATGCCAATCCCCGGTTCCACAGGAATCAACCATAATGTGTTTTTGTAATTGTGCCTGTTGTATTTTTTTTGCAAAAATACCGTGGGCGGTTGGCGAGCGACAAATATTTCCTAAACAAACAAAAAGAACATTAACCATTTTTTTCTAATAACCCTCTTACCCGCTGCAAGTCTTCCTGGGTATCAACCCCTGCAGGAATAGCACAAGATGCTTGTGCCACATGAATATCAACACCATTCGATAAGGCTCGTAGTTGCTCTAGCTTTTCTACTTGCTCTAAGGTCGAGGCCGGCCACAAAACAAACTCATGCAAAAAACTTACACGATAGGCATAAAAACCAACATGACGAAACCATGCGCCATTGCTAGGTAGTGTTGTGGGATTTTTTTCAAAACAATCCCGCGCCCAAGGAATGGGCGCCCGACTAAAGGTTAAAGCAAAGCCTTGGTTATCGGTAACCACCTTTACGGCGTTAGGATTCATTAGAGTTTCTATATCCGTAATGGGCTCACATAACGTAGCAATACCCGCCTCTACATGGCGGCATAAATTATCCGCCACCTGATTAATAACCTCTGGGGGAATAAGCGGCTCGTCGCCCTGCACATTAACAATAATATCTGCGCCAGAAAAATTTTTAATTTCGGCAATTTCTTGTAGGCGATCGGTACCTGACTGATGGGTGGTTAAGGTCATTTCTACATTGCCGCCAAAGGCTTTTACCGCGGCAAAAATACGCTCATCATCGGTAGCCACAATAACGTTATTAGCATTGCTTTTAAGAGCCTGCTCATAAACCCACTGAATCATGGGCTTACCGGCGATATCTAAAAGAGGTTTACCTTGCAGACGGGTGGAGCCAAAACGGGCAGGAATAACAACAGAGAAACTCATTTTTTACCCCTAAATAAATGTCGTTAATTTTGCATCTAATTGCTGTAAAAACATATCAGGTAATTGTGCTTTTACAGGAACATAATACCAGTGTTGTTGGGCAAATTGTTGGCATTTAACCGCATCTTTTTCGGTCATTACCACGGGGGCGTCACTCCAAGAAATATCCTGTGCGCTATAAGCATGATGATCAGCAAAGGCATGCTCTATAACAGTAAAACCCTGTGCGGTTAATTGATTAAAAAAACGAGAGGGATTGCCAATACCCGCCACAGCATGAATCGTTTGTGGGGTAAGTGTTGTTTGTTGCTTATCAATTAAAGAATAAAAACCAGAATCGCTTAGGGTAAATGTGTGGGTATTACTCGGTAATCTTTTATCAGAACACGCGCCATTACTTATCACAAAGTCGACGCTGTTTAATCGGTTAATCGGCTCTCGTAAAGGCCCTGCTGGTAAGCACCACCCATTACCAAAACCACGCTTACCGTCTACTACCACTATTTCAATATCTCGGGCTAATCGATAATGCTGCAAGCCGTCATCCAGTAAAATAACA
>CBDUPS010000209.1:0-3843 GCA_965369155.1 uncultured Spongiibacteraceae bacterium | reverse complement strand
GGCATTCCTAATCATGCGATTCCATTAAGTTTATTCTCATTTAACTTAGGTATTGAGCTGGGGCAAATCATCATTATTGCTTTATTAATTTTTCCAACACTTATTTACCCTAAAATAAAAGCAACCCTTTCACCTAAGTTAGACTGGGCTGGATACTTTATTGGTGTTATTGCATCATTTTGGTTTTGGCAAAGACTGTTATCTGCCTTTGCCTAATTTTTCACCACCCTTTACTACTAAGGCCATTTAATACGCTATTTAATAGAGATGCCGCCATCATTAGAAATAATATTGCCGGTAATAAATGAGCCTGCCTTAGAGCATAAAAACAAAACGATACCTTTCATATCTGAAGGTCTACCCACACGGCGCAATGGTAAGCCCTGCGCAATATCCTCTAAGGTGTAATTATCTGATAAGTATTGTTCAACCATTTGTGAGGGGAATGAGCTTGGCGCCAATGCATTAACGGTAATTCCCTGCGAGGATAATTCGTTGGCGAGATCTTTCGTTATTTGGTGAATAGCGGCCTTACTTGCTGCATAAACATAACTATCCCAATGATTATTTTCTACCGCAATACTTGAGCCCATATTAATAATACGAGCAGGGTCTTCTATAGAAGCCGATTGTTTTAATAACGGTAATAACTGCTGTGTAAGAATAAACAAGCTGGCAACATTAGTCTGCATTAGCTCGGTAAAATCAGTAAACGTCGCTTGTTGCAAGGCTGTTATTTTATGAATAGAGGCATTGTTAATAAGAATATCTAGCTTATTTTCTCTTTGCTTTATCGTGTTTGCCAAACCCATAACACCGAGCTCTGTCGATAAGTCCCCTGCTAATGGGATAGCTTTACCGCCATGCATAGCCTCTTTATTTAATTGCTCTGCCACAGCATTGCATTGCTCTTCACCTCTACCACAAATATAAACAGTAACGCCCTCTTCAACTAAGCCACGAGCAATCATTAAACCAATGCCACGAGTTGAACCGGTAACTATTGCTGTTTTTCCACGTAAAGAAAATAAATCGTTCATATCGACACCTTAAAACCTCATTGATAAGCTACTTATTTTTTCGTTTAATAACCCTATTATCTTTTGCTTAATATATATTAAGTGATCTTCGTTAAAAAAGGCCGTTTTATGTCTTATATCACCTCAATTAATTTAACCACATACACCAATATCATTTTATTGTGGGGACTATTAAGTATTATAAGTACATTAGCCTTACATTTTTTAAATCTCTCCCCTTTAAGCAATAAGTCTGATAATTCAAAACTGTTTATTTTAGGCTCAATAAAAAAACGTTATGGCTGGATTATTATGGAAGTACCTGTACTACTTTCTATTAGCTATTTTTATTTTTTAGGCAGCAACCCTATTAATGCCTCATTAATTTTCGTTTTATTTTTTATGCTGCATTATAGTAACCGCGCATTAATTTACCCCTTTAGAATAAAAGTTGATGGTAAAAAAATGCCTGTTATTACCATGCTAGCCTCTATGAGCTTTTATATTATTAATGGCTATTTTTTAGGTTACTATTTTGGCTCTTTACGGGAGTACGATTGGCAGTGGCTTTATGATCCACGTTTTATCATAGGCGCGAGTATTTTTGTTTTTGGTTTTTTCATTAACATTACATCAGATAATATTTTAATGAATTTACGCAAGCCAGGAGAAACCGGTTACAAAATACCTAAAGGTGGTTTTTTCCGTTTTGTTTCTTGCCCTAATTACTTTGGTGAAATTTTAGAGTGGATTGGTTTTGCCATTATGTCGTGGTCGTTACCTGGGCTTATTTATGCGGTATGGGTTGCACTGCCTTTACTTGCACAAGGGGTAAAGGCGCACCAATGGTATAACCAAAAATTTGAGGATTACCCCAAAAAACGCAAAGCCGTCATTCCGTATATTTTATAAAAAAGTAATACGAGTTTTACTTTATTGCCAAATCTTCTTCAGCTGTGCCATCGTTAGTAGAGCTTTGCTCATCTAAAAAGAATCTTACCTTCTCAAACAGCTTGGTTTTTCTATTAAACTCAAAAATAATAACTGCCGGTTGGGCAGCACCATCTATAACTAGCTCGCAACTTGCTGTAGCACTATAACCGGCTATTAAAAGTTTTGCGGGTAATAATTTTATGTCTTGTTTAAGCAATTGCTCTGCAGTTAACACATCGCCCCCCACGGGAAACTCAATAGGGGTATTAACCGATGCAAGTAAAGTAACTAATTCTGTTGATTGCTTTTGATTAACCGACAAAAAGAACTGGTGAACTTTTTCCCGTCCCTTTTCACCTGCACCTAAAAAGCCTTTACTAAAACCAACCATACCGCCAATACCTTGCACGGTTAGCATACGCCAACTCAGTGCCGATAAAACGGGAATAGCCGGAACACCTAATGCCAGCAGTTGTTTTATCATAGGCAATAACTGCCAATAGGCCGCTAGTCTTTTTATTTTTAGTTGTTCTTGCTCCTCGGTAAGTTCATACAACAAATGCATAGGCACTTTTACCGTAACATCAGCGGCCATGGTAATTTCAATTGTTAAGTCTCTTACTACTTCATTACCACATACCATGTCATGCTCTACATGAAAGGTAATTGCATTAGGCTCAATAAAGGTTTTAAAGAAACGTTGTATAGCGCCGTGCCCTCGAACACCAGACCGTCTATCAAAAACGCCTCCAAAATGAGGACTAGAGCCTACCGGATCTTCAACCATACAAAATGAAGAGAATAAGTCTACCCAACGCTTGCTATCTTTAGCATTAACTGCCTCTGGTGATGCCTTAACAATATCTAACTTATCTTTTCTAGAAAAACTCATAAATCACCTATAGCCCTACTCAATAGTAAATAATATATACTACATTAACTCACTGCTTATAAAAAATTAGCACTATGAATAACGTATCGTCTAACAGTTCTCTTTGCCCAATTTGTAAAAAAGTGAATCTCTGCTCAGCGAGTAATAATACCGCAATTAGCGAATGCTGGTGTATGCAGGTTAATATACCTGAATCACTTAAAAATAACAGTGCCGTAAAAAACAACCCTAATCAGTGTATTTGCGCAGCCTGTGCAAAAAAACAATCTCTTGCTATTGGTGACGTCAGTGAAAAATAACAACATCTCCCGGGGAATATATTACTTTAAAGAAGGCTTCTCTTTAATAAAGCAACCGGTTATTCGACGCTTTGTTATTGCCCCCTTACTACTTAATTTAATTATTTTTATTAGCTTTATTAGTTGGAGTATTCATTTTGCCCAAGACTTAATGGCACAAATGCTAGGTTCCATCCCAGAATGGCTTAGCTTTTTACAATGGTTATTGTGGCCCATCTTTGCCCTTATATTATTAGTGATTATTGCTTATGGCTTTACCATTATTGCCAACTTAATAGCAGCACCTTTTTATGGGATTTTATCTGAGACGGTTGAATTAAAACTGACTGGTA
Source organism: uncultured Spongiibacteraceae bacterium (assembly GCA_965369155.1). Lineage (GTDB taxonomy): Bacteria > Pseudomonadota > Gammaproteobacteria > Pseudomonadales > CBDUPS01 > CBDUPS01. Next base: position 368 of record CBDUPS010000209.1, on the reverse strand, counting down.
AGCCTCTACCTAGTGGCGGATTATGGAAGGAGATTTTAATTGCGGTTCCAAGGAGTATTGGCCGTGAAATTAGTAAGCTACCCTATTACGCCATCTTTATTTTGCTATGGCTTGGGTCTTTTATTCCGGTGATTGGGCTAGCCTCGGGGCTTTTATTGTTTTTATTTAGTGCATGGATGATGGCCATACAATACTGTGATTACCCAGCCGACAACCACAAAATAAGTGTCTCCGATTTAAAAAACCGGCTCCATCAACAACGCAGCACTGCATTAATCTTTGGGTTGCTCACCATGCTCGGCATGATGATTCCTTTAGTTAATTTATTTGTTATGCCGGCGGCCGTATGTGGGGCCACCTTATTTTGG
>CBDUPS010000208.1:0-3844 GCA_965369155.1 uncultured Spongiibacteraceae bacterium | reverse complement strand
TAATAATGGCAGGGCCTGTGGGTATATTTGCCCACCAGGAAAGAGCAAAACCGGATACGGCACAAATAAGCCCGATAAGCGCGGCATTATAGGCCATAGAAATTGGGGTTTTACTCCAAAGTCTGGCGGTGGCCGCGGGAATAATAAGTAAAGCTGTAACTAATAGAGCCCCAACAATTTTTAGTGTAATAGCGACCATTAGAGCAATAGCGATCATAAGTAGTAGCTTTAACTTGGCAATAGGAAGCCCTTCAACGCGAGCTAGGTTTTCGTGCACCGTAATGGATAAAAGGGGTCGCCAAAACCAGATAACTAATGTCACGCTAATAAAACAGCCGATAATTATTTTTACTAGGTCTTGCCAGTTCACACTTAATATATCACCAAACAGCCAGGCATTAAGATCCATGGCAGGGCCTGCGGTAAGGCTGATAATAATAAGACTAATTGCTAAAGCACCATGGGCAAGAATGCCTAACAAGGTATCAGTGGCGGTATTTTTTTGTTTTTGTAATAACACTAAGGCGATGGCCAGAATAATGCTGCTAACAATAACCGCAAGAGTCGTATCTACCTCAAACAGCAAGCCAAAGGCGACACCCATTAATGCAGAGTGAGCTAAAGTGTCGCCAAAGTACGCCATGCGCCGCCACACCACAAAGCAGCCTAAGGGAGCACAGCTTACTGCGACGATTATGGCGGCAAGTATCGGGGCAAGCCATAAATCAATCATGGGCGTGGTTCTCATGCTGGCAGGGTGTATCAATGGCGCCATCTATATCATGGTGGTGATCGTGGTGATGGGTATAGGTGGTAATGTTGGGGCTAGGTAATTGACCAAAAAGCGCCACATACTCGGGATTGTTGTACACGCTGTCAGGGGTGCCTTGGCAGCAAATGTGCTGATTGAGGCAAATCACATCGTCACTATTAGCCATTACTAGGTGCAAGTCGTGGGAAACTAACACGATGGCGCAATGAAGCTCATCTCGTAGTCGGTTAATTAATTGATACAGATAACTTTGTCCGGGAAGGTCTACCCCTTGGGCGGGCTCATCTAACACTAGCAAGTCAGGTTTTTTTAAAATCGCTCTGGCAAGTAATACGCGCTGCATTTCTCCCCCAGAAACCCAACTTATTTGGTGGTGGGCAAGATGGGCAACTCCTGTGGTTTTTAAGGCATTTATCCGAGCTTCTTTTTTTGCCCCAGATAAGGCTAAAAAGTTATCTACCGATAGGGGAAGATTATGGTCAATGGGAAAGCGCTGGGGCATATAACCTACACGTAATGATGCTTTGCGAGTGACCGTACCTTTATTGGGCTTTATTAATCCTAATATTAGTTTGGCAAGCGTAGTTTTTCCTGCACCATTAGGGCCAATAAGCGTAACAATCTGCCGAGGCATAATTTGCAGGCTAATGTTATTAAGAGTGGTTTTCCCTTGAGGGGCATAAGTGACATCTTTTAGTTCAATTAAAGGGTTCATGGATTTGGTCTTATACAGTTTGGACACAAGCCGAGTATTTCTACTGAGGATTCAGCGACCCAAAACCCCTGATCTTTACTGGACTGTGCTATGGCAGTATTGATGCTTGGGGCGATGAGCTCCACAGTGCATTGGCAAGACTGACAAATTAAAAACTGTGCACTGTGCGTATTCTCTGGGCAGCGACAACCAATCCAGCCATTCACTGATGGCAAGCGATGGATAAGGCGCTGTTCTTCTAAAAAAGCTAAGGCACGATAAACGGTGGGAGGTGCGGTTATTTTTTGTTGCAGCTCGGTGAGTTTACTAATAATGGCATAGGCGCCTAAGGGCTGGTGGCTTGTCCAAATTAAACGCAAGATGGCTTCTCTCTGGGCGGTTAATCGCACACCATTTTTTTTACACTGCTGTTTTGCTGCTTGAAGAGCCTGCACAATACAGTGGCTATGGTTGTGATGTTGGTGGGCTATTTCAGGCTGCATAGAGTGGTCAATATATGGTGGAGAGTAGCTACTAATGTTATAGTATAACATTACATTTTTCAGCTGGGAATCGTTGTGAAGTCATCTCGTATTGTAGGGTTGTTGTTTGTTTTTTTATTGCAAAGCATGGCATCACAGGCCGTAGCCTCTAATCTGACGGTTGTAAGTACCATACCGCCTTTAGCTATGTTGGTTTCAGCCATAGGGGGCGAACGGGTACAACAGCAGATACTGCTAAAAGAAAATATGTCGCTACATGGGTATAGTTTGCGCCCTTCTGATGTAAAAAAGCTAAAAAGTGCAGATATCGTGTTTTGGGTCTCTCCTGACCTAGAGCGTTTTTTAAGTCGTTTGCTGCAACAGAGTTCAGCTCCATTGTGGGAGGATGAGCAGTGGAAGGAAGCACACGTTGATGAGGCTTTACCCGATACCGATATGAGGGAGCATCATCATGCTGATGGCGAAGACTTTCATGTTTGGCTTGATCCCAATAAAGCCCGTGTTTTGGCTAAGAACATTGCCAAAAGACTTGCAGAGAAAGACCCTGAGGGGCAGGAATATTTTCAAGCACGTTTAATATTGCTTAATAAAGAAATAGAGCAAGCAGAGTTACAAGTCAAAGAGTTACTTACCCAGCAAGATAAAAACCCAATAAAAAAACAATGGATTATTCAGAACCAAGCTTATAATCATTTACTAGAAGCCTATCATTTACCTAAGCCATTAATTTTTTCTTTAGTGCCAGAGCAGCCACCAAGTTTGCGGGAGCTTATGCATTTGAAGCAGGCGCTTATAGACAATAAAAGTGATGAGATTTGTGTGGTTTTGGAGCCTGGTTTATCTGAAAAGCCATTACAATCGTTGTTAAGACATCGAGCGTATAAAACAGTGGAGATTGACTCGTTGGGTTGGAAGTTTAACGCGTACCCTGCATTTTTATTGGCAACAACGCAGGCATGGCTTTATTGTGGTGATGGCGCAGTAAAGTAGAGGGGGCGATTTTGTGCTTAAAAGTTTATAAAATCAGCAATCGTGTCGCTTAAAGTCAAAAAAATAATCTTTTGTAACAAAGAATTCATTTATGACTCGCTAAAGTCATAAAACTCATCTAATGGCAGCAGTAGAGAGTTTTAAAAACAACAAAAAGAATACGGCAAAATAACATGAAAAATAAACAGTACCCTCTTATTTTGGTAGATGGCTCTTCCTATTTATATCGAGCATTTCATGCTTTGCCCTCACTTAACAGTAGTAAGGGTGAGCCCACTGGGGCTATAAAAGGCGTTATTAGTATGCTGCGTCGTTTACAAAAAGACTATCCAAGTGCTTCAATCGTGGTGGTCTTTGATGCGAAAGGTAAAACCTTTAGAAGTGATATATATGCAGAATATAAAGCAACCCGTCCACCGATGCCCGATGAGTTACGTTTACAAATAGAGCCTATTCATCAAATTATTCAAGCGATGGGCTTGCCGCTGGTGTGTGTTGATGGGGTGGAGGCTGATGATGTTATTGGTACTTTAGCTTGGCAATCAACCCAACAGGCTCAAGATGTACTGATTTCTACCGGTGATAAAGATATGGCACAGCTGGTTAATGACCATGTGTTTTTGGTAAATACCATGACGGATACATGGTTTGATGCCCAGGTTGTAGAAGATAAGTATGGGGTAAAGCCGGAGTTAATTGTGGATTGGTTAGCCTTAATGGGGGACAAATCTGACAATATTCCTGGGGTGGCGGGGGTTGGAGAAAAAACAGCATTAGCGTTATTACAAGGATTAGGAGGCTTAGATACCATTTATCAAGACCTTGATAAGGTGGCAGAGCTCTCGATTCGAGGAGCTAAAACCCTAGGTGAGAAGTTGCGGATAA
>CBDUPS010000207.1:0-3870 GCA_965369155.1 uncultured Spongiibacteraceae bacterium | reverse complement strand
CTATGATCATCACCAAAGTACGTTACTAAGCATTAAAGATGCCTTACAGGGCAAAATTTTAGTGGATGTTACTGTGCCATTAAGGCCCCCTAAAGTGGGTACTGTGCAGTTGCCTGAGGCAGGCTCCGCCGGACAAGAAGCACAAGCTTTATTAGGCGATGAGGTAAGTGTGGTATCGGCGTTTCAAAATGTGGCGGCACATCATTTACAAGAAGGTGCGGGTATTGCCTGCGATGTGTTAGTTAGTGGCAATAATAAAGAGGCCAGACAGACCGTGGTTGGGTTAGTTGAAGACTGTGGTATGCGGGGTTTTTCGGTAGGGCCTATTGCTAATGCTGCCGCGGCAGAGGCATTAACCTCTATTCTTATACAAATTAATCGAGCCAATAAATGCCATTCAGGTATTCGTATTACTGGGTTGCCTGAAGATCAATAAGTAGAAAATAACGCAATAGAAGATCAATACATGGTGACAGAATTAAACTTAACAGCACTTAAGCACTTTCCGCTGGTTAAAGATAAAGACAATTTAGCTGATTTGATTGTCAATGCACTGCAACGCAACGCGATTGAGCTACAGGCGGGCGATTTGTTAGTGATTGCGCAAAAGGTAGTTTCTAAGGCAGAGGGGCGTTTGCTGTCATTATCAACCGTAACACCGAGCAGCAAAGCCTATGAATGGAGCGAGAAAGTCGATAAAGACCCGCGCTTAGTAGAGCTTATTTTGCAGGAGTCGACGGAGGTGGTGCGCTATCGCAAAGGCGTGATGATTGTTGCTCATCGCTTAGGTTATGTGCATGCCAATGCAGGTATTGATCGCTCTAACATTGAGAACGGCGATGAACAGGTATTATTGTTGCCGGTTGATCCCGACACAAGCAGTCGCAATTTACAACAGGCCATTGAGCAAAAAACCGGTGTGGCTCCAGCCATCATTATTAATGATAGTGCGGGGCGTGCTTGGCGTAATGGGATCACCTCTTTTGCTATTGGGGTGGCCGGTTTGCAGCCGGTGGTAAGTCAAATAGGTAAAGCCGATTTATTTGGTCGAACCCTTGAGATAACCGAAATAGCCACAGCCGATGAGTTAGCCTGTGCCGCATCAGTATTAATGGGGCAGGGGGCAGAGGGTTATCCTGTTATTCATGTGCGAGGCGCGCCGCTGATAGCCTCCAATGAAGGTTCAGCATCCCTCATTCGTTCAGCGAGTGAAGACTTATTTCGTTAACATATACACATAACGATGCAGACGATAACGCGTAAACGTTGGGCGATACGAGAACAAAGATGAGTAGTTTTTTACAGGGTAAAAAAGTATTAGCAATAAGTGGTGGTGTTGGCGGGGCAAAATTGGTGGCCGGCCTTGCTGCTGTGCTACCCCCTGAACAATTAACGATAGTTGTGAATACTGCGGATGACTTTACGCACTTAGGCTTAACTATATGCCCTGATATTGACTCTAATCTTTATGCACTAGCGGCTATTAACAATGAGCAAACCGGTTGGGGTGTGGCTGATGAAACTTGGAGTTTCTTTAATCAGTTAAAAATATTTGAACCTGATGCCTGGTTTCAATTAGGTGATAAAGATTTAGCCACTCATGTGTTACGTAGTCATTGGCTGGCAGAAGGCTATAGTTTGACCGAAGCGACAAAAATGCTAGGGACAAAACTGGGTATTCAACATAGGGTTGTACCCATGACCGACAATAAAGTGGCGACCATCGTTAAAACAGAGCAAGGGGACTTAGCCTTCCAGGATTATTTTGTAAAACAGCAATGCCAGCCTAAAGTAACGGGTTTTTATTTCTCAGGGATAGAGCAAGCCACATTACAACAATCTATTGTCGAGTTATTACACGATGAAAATTTAGGGGCCATTATTATTTGCCCCTCCAACCCCTTTGTTAGTGTTGATCCTTTTTTGTCGTTACCCTTAGTGCGAGAGCTATTAATAAAAGCGACAGCACCTATTATTGCAGTCTCTCCCATTATCGGTAAACAAGCGGTGAAAGGGCCTGCGGCAAAAATGCTAAGTGAATTAAATGTATCGGTATCGGCGACATCGGTGGCACAGCACTATAATAAACTGCTCGATGGCTTTATTATAGACAGCGACGATGCAGAGCAAACACAGAGTATTGTCGATAAGGGTATGCAGGTGTTGTCGACAGCAACACGCATGACTAACAAACACACTAAAAAAGCGTTAGCAGAATCGGTATTACATTTTGCAGAAACCATCACTCACCGTGATTAAAAACAACAATTTAATAAAGTAATAAGGTTGTACTTATGTGGGCAGTTCTCCCAGTAAAAAATTTAGCACAAAGTAAACAGCGGCTTGCGGGTACTTTATCTGCCTCAGAGCGTTATGCTTTAGTAGCGGCAATGACAGGGGATACCTTATCCGTATTAGCTGCTTCTCCTGCAGTACACGGAATTTTAATTGTCACCAATGATTTTGATGTTATTGAAATTGCGGAACTCTATGGAATTGAGGTGCTACCTGAGCCTGAATCCGGTGGACTGAATGCCGCTGTAACCGTCGCGGCAAAATTATTAGCCGAGCGCGGCAAAGCGAATATGTTAGTGATTCATAATGATATTCCACTGCTTAGTATGGCATCTTTAGATGAGATGGCTTATCAACATGGAAAGTGGGTAACAGAAAAAGGCGGTATCACCTTGGTATCTGATGCTGCAGGTGAAGGTAGCAATGCGGTTATTTTTAACCCACCGATGGCTATTGCTTTTCAGTACGGGGAAAAAAGCTGCGAGAAACATAAAGCTAAAGCACAAGAGAAAAACTACCCTTTTAATGTACTTAATGCGCCTGCATTATCACTTGATGTTGATGATGAGGCCGGTTTAAAGGTTGTTATTCAAAAGTTATTAAAAGAAAAGCCTTTATCGCTTACCAGTCAGTGGTTAAAAGATTCGGGTACCGCTCAACGGTTTGGTGTGATTGTAAATAGCCCATCAAAAGCTAGTTAAGCAAATGGGTCTTGCCACTATAGGTGAAGAAAATGAGCGTTAAGTCTGTTTTATCAGATGCCGAGGCGCTACAGTTACTTTGTATGGATGAGGGGCGCCTGCTAACACAAGCTGAGCTTTGTAGAGATGCTTTTCATCCACAGTGTATTACCTATTCTAAAAAAGTATTTATTCCTCTTACCTACTTGTGTCGTGATGTGTGCCATTACTGCACTTTTGCTAAAACACCTAAACAGGTTGATAAACCTTTTATGTTGCTTGAAGAGGTTATTGCGCAGGTAGAAATAGCCAAGCAATCAAACTGTAAAGAAATTTTATTTACCTTAGGAGAGATGCCTGAGCTGCGTTATAAGGCGGCTAAACAGGCTTTACATGAAATGGGCTTTGCTACAACCCTTGAGTATGTAGCTCATATTGCAAAAAAAACTCATGAGGCAACAGGCTTACTACCCCATATTAATGCAGGCTGTATGACAGAGGCAGAAATCGCCATGCTACGGCCTGTATCGGCCTCAATGGGTATTATGTTGGAGTCAGCCTCGTCACGTTTATGCGAAAAAGGTATGCCTCATTATGGCTCCCCTGATAAAGACCCCGCGGTTCGTTTAGCCACCATAGAGGCGGCAGGTAAAGCGCAGGTACCTTTTACTACCGGTATTTTAATTGGCATAGGTGAAACCCGCCAAGAGCGCATAGAGTCATTACTCGCTATACGAAAACTCCACCTACAGTACGGTCATGTTCAAGAAATTATTATTCAGAATTTTAGAGCCAAACCAGGCACACAAATGGCACAATCCGTTGAGCCAGACTTAGCCGACTTACTGTGGACTATAGCGGTTGCCCGATTAATTTTTGGTGGGCAAATGCATAT
>CBDUPS010000206.1:0-3887 GCA_965369155.1 uncultured Spongiibacteraceae bacterium | reverse complement strand
CAATGTTGGAATACCTTCAGTAATAGCAACAATTAATTCAATGCCGTTGTTAGCAGCTTCTAAAATAGAGTCTTTACAAAAAGCAGCTGGAACATAAATAACAGAAGCAGTAGCACCTGTTGCAGCAACAGCCTCCGCCACGGTATTAAAAACAGGTAAGCCTAAATGCTCTTGACCGCCTTTACCTGGTGTTACACCACCCACCATTTTTGTACCGTAAGCAATCGCTTGCTCAGAGTGAAATGTTCCTTGTCCGCCAGTAAAACCCTGACAAATTACTTTTGTATCTTTATTAATTAAGATCGACATGAATAGATTACCTCGCTGCCTTAACTGCTTGTTCAGCAGCGTCAGTTAAACTTGATGCTGCAATAATATCTAAGCCAGACTCTTCTAGAACCTTTTTACCTAGATCAGCGTTTGTACCTTCTAAACGAACGACTACCGGTACGGTAACACCTACCTCTTTAACTGCGCCGATAATACCTTCTGCAATCATGTCACAACGAACAATGCCGCCAAAGATATTGACTAATACAGCTTTCACTTTGTCATCAGACAAAATTAATTTAAAGGCATGAGCTACACGTTCTTTTGTTGCGCCGCCCCCTACATCTAAAAAGTTTGCTGGGAAGCCACCGTGTAATGCCACGATATCCATTGTACCCATCGCTAAACCTGCACCATTTACCATACAACCAATAGTGCCATCTAATGCAACATAGTTGAGTTCCCATTTTGCCGCTTCTGCTTCACGGGCATCTTCTTGGGAAGGATCATTCATCGCAGCAATTTCTTTTTGACGATATAACGCATTACCATCAACACCTAATTTGGCATCAAGACAATGTAAGTTACCGTCTTCTTTAATCACTAATGGATTAATTTCGATAAGCGCTAAATCTTTATCAGCAAAGAGTTTTGCTAAGCCCATAAAGATTTTAGTGAACTGCCCTACTTGAGTTTTATTTAAGCCTAATTTAAATGCTAACTCACGACCTTGGTAAGGTTGAGCACCGGTTAACGGATCAATCTCACACTTTAGAATTTTTTCAGGGGTTTCTTCGGCTACTTTTTCAATCTCTACGCCACCTTCAGTAGATGCCATAAAAACGATGCGACGAGTAGCACGATCAACAACCGCACCTAAATAAAGCTCATCGGCGATATCGGTACAATCTTCTACTAAAATTTTAGAAACCGGTTGGCCATTTTCATCCGTTTGATAAGTAACTAGGTTTTTCCCTAACCATTTTTTAGCAAACTCTGCAGCTTCTTCTGGGCTATCAACTAGCTTAACGCCACCTGCTTTGCCTCGGCCACCAGCGTGAACTTGGGCTTTAACTACCCACTTATCACCGCCAATTAATTTTGCTTTTTCTGCTACTTCCTCAGGTGTATCGCAAGCGAAACCCTTAGAAACTGGCAAACCGTACTCAGCAAAAAGCTGCTTGCCTTGATATTCATGAAGATTCATTTTATCTACCGTTTCCTATTTAGTTGAAAGATATGTGGGAACTACTAACGAAAACCGCTTCATCAGTAGTTTGTACACATGGATTTGATTTACAAGCGGCGTCATTTTCCTGAAAATTGCCCTTGGGAGCAAGTTTATTTCTTCGCCTTTCGGTTTTGTATGTGAATTGCCGTACCAGAAACAGCTAAAGCGGCTTCATGTAACGCCTCTGAAACCGTTGGATGAGCAAACACTGTTAATGCGAGGTCTTCAGCACTACCACCAAATTCCATCGCTATAACCACTTGTTGGATAATCTCTGCGGCACTTGGGCCAATAATGTGACAGCCTAAAATACGATCAGTTTCGGCGTCAGCAATTAGTTTAACCATACCATCAGAGTCGTTAGCAGCTAAGGCTCGGCCATTAGCAGCAAAAGGGAAAGTTCCCGTATTATAACTTATGCCTTCAGCTTTTAATTGCTCTTCGTTTTTTCCTACACAGGCTATTTCGGGGTGCGTATAAATAACCGAGGGAATACACTGATAATTAACCTGCGGTTTTTTATCAGCCATGCGCTCTACCGCCATAATACCTTCTTCAGAGGCTTTGTGTGCAAGCATAGGGCCACGAACAATATCACCGATAGCATAAACTCCGTCTACGGCAGTTTGGCAATAGTCATTCACCTCAACAAATCCTCTACTATCTACCTTAACACCTGAGTCGTCTGCTAATAATCCCTTGGTATAAGGCTTGCGGCCTACCGCTACAATAAGCTTATCGAATTGTTCTTGCTTTTGCTCGGAGCCTTCTTCCCAGCTGACTAACACAGAAGCCTTTTTGCCTTTGCCCTTAACTTCGGTTGCGGTAACTTTTGCACCTAAGCGCAAATCTAAACCCTGTTTAGTAAATGTTTTTTTGGCTTCACGGGCGATATTTTTATCTAGCATAGGCAGAAAGTCTGTCATAGCTTCTAATACAACTACCTCAGAGCCTGCACGCTTCCAAACACTGCCTAGTTCAAGACCAATTACACCGGCGCCAATCACACCAACCTTTTTAGGGGTGGTCTCAAAGGCTAAAGCACCCGTTGAATCAACAATGGTATCGTTATTAATAGGAGCTGGGGGAATATCAACAGGCGTGGAGCCTGTGGCTAACAGTACATATTTAGCCTCTACTATGGAGGACTTCCCTTCGCTATCAGTTACCTCAACTTGCTTGTTTTTTAACAGCTTACCAGTACCTTTTATTGCGGTTACTCCATTGGCTTTAAATAAGCCTGCAATACCGCCGGTAAGTTGAGCAACAATTTTATCTTTACGTGCCATCATGTCTGCAATATCTATCGACACTTTTCCAGCTTTGATGCCATGTACTGCCAAACCATCCTGTGCTTGCACGTATTGATAAGTCGATTCTAAAAGTGCTTTAGAGGGAATACAGCCTACATTAAGACAGGTTCCCCCCAAAACTGAGGCACCTTTATCATCAAGCCACTTTTCAACACAGGCTGTTTTAAAACCCAACTGTGCCGCACGTATTGCAGCAACATAGCCACCAGGGCCTGACCCAATGACAACAACATCATACTTATCATTCATATTTATACCTAATATTCAATACGTTATAAAATAAACTTAAACTAAAGGTTCAATAGTATTCTAGCGGGCTCTTCTAACAACTCTTTCACTTCAACCAAAAAGCCCACTGCTTCTTTACCATCAACTAGGCGATGATCGTAGGACAATGCCAAGTACATCATTGGTCGAATAACAACCTCACCGTTACGGGCAACGGGCCGATCTTGAATCGTGTGCATGCCTAAAATAGCGCTTTGTGGTGGGTTAAGAATGGGGGTTGATAGCAACGAACCAAACACACCACCATTAGTAATAGTGAAAGTACCGCCTGTCATATCATCAAGAGACAATTTACCTTCTTTGGCTTTAGTGCCTAACTCACGAATACCTTGTTCAATTTCTGCAAGACTCATGCTATCGGTGTCCCTAAGTACGGGAACAACCAAACCCCGTTCAGTAGATACCGCCACACCCACGTCTTGATAGCCATGATAAACAATATCGCTGCCATCAATTGAGGCGTTAACTACCGGGTGACGTTTTAATGCCTCAACTGCTGCGCGGACAAAAAATGACATAAAACCTAAACGAGTACCATTATGCTGTTTTTCAAACTCATCTTTGTATTTAGACCGTAACGCCATAATCGCCGACATATCAACTTCGTTAAACGTTGTTAGCATAGCGGCTTCTTGAGTTGCTGCTAACAAACGCTCAGCAATACGAGCACGCAAACGCGTCATTGGCACACGGCGTTGTGCTCGTTCATCTAAACCATCTGCAGACAAGGCAACGGCGCTAGTCACATCGTTACTCGCTACAGCCGGTGCGGGAGTTGATTTATT
>CBDUPS010000205.1:0-3888 GCA_965369155.1 uncultured Spongiibacteraceae bacterium | reverse complement strand
TTATGCGCTGGTTATCTCACCGTGGTGGTGCTTTAGACTTTCGTGATTGGCAGCAAGCCAACCCCGGCAAGCCCTTCCCTGTATCGGTTGCCTTAGGGGCAGATCCTGCCACTATTTTAGGCGCTGTTACCCCTGTGCCCGATAATTTATCTGAGTTTGCTTTCGCCGGTTTACTGCGTGGCAATAAAACCGAAGTCATTAAATCAATCTCTAACGATCTAGAAGTCCCCGCCAGTGCCGAATTTATTCTTGAGGGTTACATTGCTCCTGATGATATGGCGGATGAAGGCCCCTTTGGCGATCACACTGGTTATTACAATGAAGTTGAGCGCTTCCCTGTATTTACCGTCACCACTATTACCAGCCGTGAATCACCGATTTATCACAGCACTTATACCGGCCGGCCACCAGATGAGCCTGCTATTTTAGGATTAGCATTAAACGAAGTATTTGTACCGATTATTAAAAGTCAGTTTCCAGAGATTAGTGATTTTTATCTGCCCCCTGAAGGCTGCTCTTACCGCATGGCGGTAGTGACTATGCGCAAAGAATATGCCGGTCACGCAAAGCGCGTGATGATGGGTGTTTGGTCTTTTTTACGCCAATTTATGTACACCAAGTTTGTTATCGTAACCGATGATGATATTGATGCTCGTAACTGGCAAGATGTTATCTGGGCGATGACCACTCGTATGGATCCTGCCCGAGATACCGTCATTATAGAAAACACACCTATTGATTACTTAGACTTTGCCTCTCCCGTTGCAGGACTTGGTTCTAAAATTGGTTTTGATGCCACCAATAAATGGCCTGGAGAAACATCCCGCGAATGGGGTCAACCCATAACCATGGATGAAAAAGTAAAAGAAAAAATAGACGCCATCTGGAATAAGTTAGGTCTGTAGCAAGTAAACAACCTTCTTGTTAGAGATTTAAAGGCAGTCCAAGGAAACCATCCCTAGGTATGAACAAGCTTACGCTCTACCTCACGCTATTTATTTTTAGTACATTAATTTCGCTTACTAGCAGCGCTAATAGCCAGACCCTTGAACACAAAGATAAGCGTCCTAATTTTATTTTTATTCTGATTGATGATCTTGAATGGAGCCAATTGGGAATTGCAGATAACAGCTCCGCCGTTACCCCTCACATTGATACTCTAGCTAGGCAAGGTGTACGTTTTGATAATGCCTACTTAACTACGGCTTCATGCAGTGCTAGCCGTGCCTCTATTTTGACCAGTCGTTACCCACATAATACCGGCGCACCCAACCTGCATGATCCACTGCCAGATATCTACCCCACTATTGCCAGCGAGCTTTCTAATGCCGGTTATTTTACTGCCTCCATTGGTAAGTGGCATACAGGCTCTTTTATTACCCATCATTTTAATAAAATTCTGCCCGGAGGTAATGATAGTGGCACGCTGCATTGGTTTAGCTCTTTAGCTTCAGTCCCCAAAGATAAACCCTTTTTTTTATTACTTAATAGTGATGATCCGCACCGCCCATTTACCGCTGAATACTTTCGTCCCAAACATAACCCTAATGATGTTTGGGTTCCCCCTTACTTAGGCGCTCTTAGCTTTACAAGAAAGCAAGTTGCCGCTTATATGGACGAAGTAACGCGCATTGATAGTAAAATTGGCTTAGTCATGAAGCAACTCAAGCAACAACAATTAGATAACAATACCATTGTTATTCTAGCCTCGGATAATGGCGCTCCTTGGAGCCGTGCTAAAACCACGCTTTATACTAGCGGTATAAAAACCCCACTTATTATTCGTTGGCCTAACGCTATCGAGCCTAATACCGTTAATACACAACTGGTGAGTATTATCGATATTGCACCCACCATGCTTACTATTGCTGGCATCCCTATACCACCTACTTTTCAGGGAGAAAGCATGTTCAATAGTTTATTAATTGATCCCAGAACAGAAATCCGCCCTTACGCATTCGCCGAGCGTAATAATCATGTTTTTCATTTATTTAGTCGCGCTGTTGTTGATAAAAACTATTTATATATTCGCAATACTTTTCCTAAAAGTAATCTTTGTAATAACGGATATGATGCAAATCTATATCGCGACATGCATACATTAAAAAACTCTCACCCTTTTCTTTTTCCCTCCAGCATTTGTTTTGACGCAATAAGCCCAAGAGAAGAGCTGTACTATTTACCTAACGACCCACACAATTTAATTAGCTTGGTAAAAAGCACTAAACAATCTCATCAAGACGCTTTAATCAACTTACGCACACAATTAGATAAATGGCGCAAGGAGACACAAGATAAAAATGATCATTGCCCCATATTTATTAAAAAATCAATTTGTGATGATTTAGAGCTATCATTAAGTAGACCTGACACTTGGAATAAAACATTAGCATTTTAATTAAACGCTTTATCCATATAAGAAAAAGCCATAATCTTTACGCTAAACTTTAATAACTCTAATGGGCGCGGAATGAGCATAAAAAAAATTACACTATTCGTCGTATTATTTACTTTTAGTTCCTTTTTTTCCTTTGCAAGTATTGCCGATAATAAGAGTGAGAAGCGACCTAATTTTATTTTTATCTTATTAGATGATTTAGACTGGACTCAGCTTGGTGTTGCCGGCAATCACTCGGCCGTCACTCCGCACATGGACACTCTCGCAAAACAAGGTGTACGTTTTGATAACGCTTATTTAACAACCGCCTCGTGCAGTGCAAGTCGCGCCTCTATTCTTACTGGCCGTTACCCACATAATACCGGCGCACCCAACCTTCATGATCCATTACCCGATATCTATCCTACTATCGCCAGTGAGCTTTCTAATGCCGGCTATTTTACTGCCTCAATCGGCAAATGGCACACTGGTTCGGATGTTGTTCACCACTTCACGCAAGTAATTGGTGGTGGTAATGATAGCGGCACACTATCTTGGTTTAACTCATTAGCTAGCGTACCAAAAGACAAGCCATTCTTTTTACTACTTAGCAGCAAAGATCCCCACAGACCATTTACCGCTGAATACTTTCGCCCCAAACATAATCCAGACAATGTTTGGGTACCTCCTTATCTAGCAGCACTTAATTACACCAGACAACAAATTGCCGCTTACATGGATGAGGTAACACGTATTGATAGTATGGTTGGCTTAGTCATGAAACAACTCAAGCGGCAGCAGCTAGACAGTAATACTATCGTTATCTTAGCCTCCGATAATGGTGGCCCATGGAGCCGTGCAAAAACAACGCTTTATACTAGCGGCATAAAAACACCTTTCATTATTCGCTGGCCTAAAGCTATCGAAGCTAATACGGTTAATAAACAATTAGTCAGCATTATTGATCTTGCCCCTACAATGCTTACTATTGCCGGCATCCCTATACCATCTACTTTTCAGGGAGAAAGCTTTTTTAACAGTTTATTAATTGACCCCTCAATTGAAATAAGACCTTATGCTTTTGCCGAGCGTAATAACCATGGTATTAGTTTATTTAGCCGCGCTGTTGTTGGTAAAAACTATTTATATATTCGCAACACCTTCCCTAAAAACAACCTCTGTAATCGAGGTGTTGAAGGCGACTTGTTTCGCGATATGCGATCATTAAAAAAATCTTATCCGCTTCTCTTTCCAAATAACATTTGCTTTGGCCAGTTAGGCCCAAGAGAAGAGCTCTATTACTTACCCAAAGATCCACACAACTTAATAAGCCTGACTAACAGTTCTAAAAAAAGCGATCAAGATGCATTAATAAATTTGCGTACACAATTAGACAAATGGCGTCAGGAGACACAAGATAAAAATGATCACTGCCCTATATTTATTAAAAAGGAAGTGTGCGAAGCCTCAGAGCTATCATTAAGCAGGCCTGACATTTAATCTATGAATAC
>CBDUPS010000204.1:0-3896 GCA_965369155.1 uncultured Spongiibacteraceae bacterium | reverse complement strand
AATTCGTCACGGCATTACCCGTGCTTTAATGGAGTATGACGAAGAACTTCGTGGTGCTTTACGTAGAGCTGGATATGTGACCCGTGATGCTCGTGAAGTTGAGCGTAAAAAAGTTGGATTACGCAAGGCGCGCAAAAAGCCACAGTTTTCCAAGCGTTAATTCTGGTTTACAGAGTTATTGCGATGAATATAAAGCCCACTGCACCAAGCAGCTTGGGCTTTTATTTTTTGGTGTTTTAATTGGGTAAACACCTTGCGAAAAGAGCGGATATTCTATAGAATTCCTGCGCCTTTTTATGGCTTTTTAGAGTTGTTTTCAGTTTCTCTTGTGTCTTTTTAGAGGCACTATTTTTCTAATCAAGGGAGATCCTTCGTCATGAATGATGACGGTGTAGTCAATCAAAGTCGCCGCTATTTTCTGGCCGGTGGCACAGCAGTTGTAGGTGCGGTAGGAGCAGGCTTTGTCGCCGTTCCTTTCATTGGTTCTTGGAATCCCAGCGCGAAAGCAAAAACAGCCGGTGCTCCGGTAAAAGCGGATATCAGCAAAATAGAGCCTGGGCAAATGATCACCGTAGAATGGCGTGGCAAGCCCATTTATATTGTACGTCGTACAAAAGAAGCTCTAGCTACGTTGCCCAAGCTTGATAGCGTTGTTTCTGATCCCCACTCTGAGGCCTCTGTTCAGCCTGATTTCGCTAAAAACGAATATCGATCTAAAAAAGAAGAGTATTTAATATTGCTGGCCGTATGTACTCACTTAGGTTGCGCGCCGAAGTACCGACCAGAGGTCGGAACCCTTGACGCCGAGTGGCTAGGTGGTTTTTTCTGCCCCTGTCACGGTTCAAAGTTTGATTTAGCAGGTCGTGTTTATGCAGGGGTTCCTGCACCTACAAACCTAGAAATACCGCCTTATCACTTTTTAAATGATGCGGTAGTTGTTATTGGTGAAAATGAGGGAGCCGCATAATGATTATTAAAACATTAACAGCTACTCGAGATTGGGTTGATGCACGCTTACCTATTATGCGGGCATGGAACACCCATATGGGACAGTATTACGCACCTAAAAACTTCAATTTTTGGTATTTTTTCGGCGTATTGTCTCTTTTTGTTTTGGTTAACCAGTTACTTACCGGTATTTGGTTAACAATGATGTTTACACCGACAGCTGAGGGCGCCTTTGCTTCAGTTGAATACATTATGCGTGATGTAGATTACGGTTGGATGATTCGCTACATGCACTCAACCGGTGCTTCGGCGTTTTTTGCCGTAGTTTATTTGCACATGTTTCGTGGTCTTTTATATGGTTCTTATAAGAAACCTAGAGAACTGGTATGGATTTTCGGCATGCTTATTTACTTGGCACTTATGGCTGAAGGCTTTTTAGGTTATGTATTGCCTTGGGGGCAAATGTCTTACTGGGGTGCTCAGGTTATTGTGTCGCTATTTGGTGCAATCCCCGTGATAGGACCTGATCTTGTACAGTGGATTCGTGGGGATTACTTAATTTCAGGTGCTACCCTTAATCGTTTCTTTGCTTTACACGTTGTTGCGCTACCAATCATTATTTTAGGTTTGGTTGTTCTACACCTTTTAGCACTACATGAAGTGGGTTCTAACAACCCTGATGGTGTTGAAATTAAGAAAATCAAAGATGAGCATGGTGTTCCAAGAGATGGAATTGCTTTTCATCCTTATTATACCGTCCACGATCTACAGGCAATTATTGTATTTTTGTTTGTATTTGCTGGGATTATCTTTTTTGCTCCAGAAATGGGTGGTTACTTCTTAGAGCATGCTAACTTTGAGATGGCTAATGGTTTAAAAACCCCTGAGCATATTGCACCTGTTTGGTACTACACACCGTTTTATGCGATGTTGCGTGCTACAACGCTTGAGTGGTTTGGTATGAGTGCTAAATTATGGGGCTTTATTGTGATGGCCGGTGCGGTAGCTATTTTGTTCTTATTACCTTGGCTTGATCGTAGCTCGGTTAAATCATGGCGCTATAAAGGCTGGATAACTAAAGTTGCTATTTATATATTTGCGGTAGTTTTTGTTTTCTTAGGCTATTTAGGTGTTAAGCCTGCAGATATGACTATTTTGAATGTTGATGCGAAGGTTTGGGCTCAAGGTTTAACAATGGTTTATTTTGCTTTCTTCTTTTTGATGCCGGTATGGACGTCTATAGAGAGAACAAAACCAGTACCAGAAAGGGTGACAAAATAATGAAAAAACTCATATTACTTGTTTTGACCTTATTACCTCTACAGGTATTTGCGGCTGCGGCTCATGTTGAATTAGATAGCTTTAAAGCAGATTTAACCGACAAAACATCGTTGCAAAATGGTGCTCGTTTATACGCAGATTATTGTTTAGCTTGTCACACGTTACAGTTTGCACGTTATCAGCGTATGGCCGATGATTTAAGTATCCCCCATGATTTAGCGATGGAAAACTTTATCTTTGATGGAAAGCAGATTGGTTCTTTAATGACCAATGCGATGGATAAAAAAATGGCAGCTAAATGGTTTGGTGTGGCTCCCCTTGATTTAACATTGGTGGCTCGTTCTCGTTCGCCAGAGTGGTTATACACCTACTTACGCTCTTTTTATCATGACCCAAGTCGTCCTTATGGTGTAAATAATAAAGTGTTTAAAGATGTAGGTATGCCATTTGTATTACTAGAGTTACAAGGCTTACAAGCCTGTGCTCCAGGGCCTGCTAAAGCCGCTAATGGTGGTATTAAGCGTGATCCACTTACTGGTGAAGATATTTTATTTGGTGATGATGGCCATGCATTAAATCCTTGTGGTTCATTTGATTTAGTTGAAAAGGGTTCAATGACACCAGAAGAGTTTGATAAAGCCGTGTATGATATGGTGAATTTTTTAGAATACATGGGCGAGCCAATGGCGTTAGAGCGTCAGCGAATTGGTATGGGCGTCATGATTTTCTTAGCGTTCTTTTTAGTATGGGCTTGGTTGTTAAACCGTGAATACTGGAAAGATGTACACTAAGTTTTTAATGTAAAATAGCTCTCTATTGATGCAACGGCAGGTGTCTGGTAGATAACCTGCCGTTGTATTTTTCAGAGAGCAGTATATTCGATAAATGCTTTTATAGAGGGTTAGATAATGGGCGTAGTGACCAAAAGATCATCAATGGTGTTTTTCTCAGACGGGGCTTGTCATTATAGCCACCGAGTGCGCATTGTATTAGCCGAAAAGGGCGTTACGGTTGATGTGGTTGAAGTTGATAGCAACAAGCCACCCGAAGAATTGTCAGAATATAACCCCTATAACAGTGTTCCCACTTTAGTAGATCGTGATTTAACACTTTATGAATCAAAAATCATGATGGAATATCTTGATGAGCGTTTCCCGCACCCACCGTTATTACCGGTTTATCCTGTAGCCCGTGGTGAAAGTCGCTTATTTATTTATCGTATTGATAGAGATTGGGGTTCTTTGGTAGATCGTATCGCGGCAGGCAAAGAGAAAAATATCGATAAATTACGTAAAGAATTACGTGATAGCTTGGTAGCGACTGCACCCATATTCTCTGAAAAGCCCTTTTTTATGAGTGAAGAATTTACTTTGGTTGATTGTTGCATGGCACCTATTTTATGGCGTTTGCCAGAGTTAGGCGTTATTTTGCCACAAACTAAAGCGGTAAAACCATTACAAGATTATATGAACCGTTTATTCGCTCGCGAAGCTTTTCAAGCAAGCTTGTCAGAAGCCGAGCAGGAAATGGCTACCTGATTTATGAGTGATGATACGCTTTTGCCAATGTCGTCTAGTCGCCCTTATTTTTTAAGGGCGATGTGGCAGTGGCTTGTTGATAATGATTTAACGCCACATATCTTAGTGGATGCTGAATACCCTGAAACC
>CBDUPS010000203.1:0-3903 GCA_965369155.1 uncultured Spongiibacteraceae bacterium | reverse complement strand
AAGCAAGCAAACAACTACAGAATGTTAGTGGTGAGTTTTCTGATGGTACACCTTTTAGTGGCTACGAAATTCATGCGGGTATTTCCTCAGGTACTGCCTTAGATAACCCTCTTTGTTATCTTTCCAAGAGTAAGCGCCCAGAAGGAGCCTTATCAGTCGATCAGCAAATAGCGGGCAGTTATGTGCATGGAATATTTGCTAACACCAAGGCTTGTCAGCATCTATTACAGTGGGCTGGGCTCAACCATGCGGCACCCTACGACTATGAGGCATTCCATTTACAGCAAATAGACCGATTAGCTGATGCTATTGAACAGCACCTCGATATCAATGCTTTGGCCGATGCTATGGCCGCTTTTTTTAACAAAGCAGTAACATTGGAGAAAACTCGGTTACAATAAACAAAAACTAATGTAAGTGTGGCTATTTGTTTGCTATGGATGAAAAACAAAAACTTCGAATAATAGATAACATGGTAGGTAATGTTGCGGGTTTAATCCTTACAGGACTGTGGATTATTGCCTATCGAGAAAATATTATACTTTTGCAATTTTGGCAGCTATGTAGCTTTTTAGCAGGGTTCTGGAGCATTAATGCCCTACTAACCTATACCTTTTTGTCGGGTAAAAACCTAAAGCACCGTCACCCTTCGCTGGCATTAACTCAAATTATTTGGGCTTGTTTTTGGGTTTTAATCTCTCACTTTCTTATTATCCAATACCAAGGCGCTATTACCATTTTGGTGTTGTTGGTTTTATTATTTGGTATTCTACGCCTACCTTTTAAGCATTTTTTACCGATTACTATTTGGATTAATCTCTCTTACATTATTCATATGTGGGCCAAACAACGGATCATCCCTAATTATGATCTTTACGAAGATATTATTTATTGGGTTGTTTTATCATTTGCTTTACTTATTTCACTTACCCTTAATCTATCAACACAGGCACTAAAAGCACGATTAACCCGCAATCAAGAACGCCTTAAAAAAGCTTTAGAAACCAAATCGCGTTTTTTAGCCAACATGAGTCACGAGGTGCGTACACCGATGAATGGCATTATCGGCACCACCGAATTACTGCAATACACTGAGTTAAATACTGAGCAAAAACAGTATATCGATATTATTAAAAACTCCAGCACCTTACTGCTATCTATTATTAACGATGTACTGGATCTCTCCAAAATTGAGGCCGGAAAGTTAACATTAGAAAAAACATCGTTAAATTTACAGGATATCGCCAAAGAATCTATCAATATGTTCAGCCATAACCTGCAACATAAAGCGATTACCTTAGAGCTTAATTACGATGAAAAATTACCCTCTACCTTTATTGGTGATGGATTTCGTATTAGGCAAATATTACTTAACCTCATTTCTAATGCCATTAAGTTTACCCAAGAAGGCAGTATTAGTATTAATGTTATGGCCGATAAAGCCACCAGCCCAAATCGTACGATTCAACCGATAAAAATTGAAGTTATTGATACGGGAATTGGTATTGAAGAAAGTAAGTTAAGTGTGATTTTTTCAGAGTTTGGACAAGCTGATGATAGTACCACTCGTTTACATGGCGGCACGGGCCTTGGCTTATCTATTTGCCAACAACTCGCCCAAGCCATGGGTGGTGACATTACCGTTACCAGTCAGGTGTCTAAAGGCTCTACCTTTACCGTCACCCTACCCCTAATGGTAGGCAATGCCTCTTTATATAGTTCGCCAACAAATACCGACTCATTAAAAAACAAATGTATTCTGCTCGCTGAAGATAATGGTGTGAACCAAATTCTAATGAAAAAAATATTAGAACGCTTACAAATAAAAACCTTAATTGCCAATGATGGCCTTGAAGCAATCCAAATATTTGAACGATCATTAGATAGTAAACAACCTATCGATTTAATTCTAATGGATTGCCAAATGCCGCAACTCGATGGTTTAGAAAGTACTCGTCATATTCGTAAATTGCCGCAGGGAAAACACATTCCCATCATAGCAATTACGGCTAATTCTAGCCCCCAAGACCGACAAGAAATTGCTTCCTCGGGTATGAATGATATGATCTCAAAGCCGGTTGATCGAAACCAATTGGAACATCTACTGGTGCAATACATGAGTCATTCTAATACCCCTGTGTAATACACATTCCTTACTCTTTTCATAACCTATAGCGAGATATTTTATGGGCAATCGACTTTCAAAAATTTATACCAAAACCGGTGACAAAGGTACTACTGGGTTAGGAGATGGTAAGCGTATTGATAAAGATGCCCCTCGTATGGAGGCCATCGGTACCGTTGATGAGTTAAATGCTCATATCGGTTTGTTAATTGCCAGTCTTGCTAAAGATGACTCTCTGCAGCCCTTTTTAAGTGGCATTCAACATCGCTTATTTGATTTAGGCGGTGAGCTTTGTATTCCGGGTTACCAACTCATTACAGAGCAACACATTACTGATGTAGAACAGTCTTTGGATAGCCTTAATGCCGACCTACCGCCGTTAAAGAACTTTATATTACCAGCAGGTGGCGAAGCGATCTCTAGAGCTCATCTAGCCCGTACCGTATGCCGACGAGCAGAACGCTGTGTGGTCACTCTCTCTAAAGATGTGATTGATACGAAAGAGGCTATTAATCCATTAGGAATGCAGTATTTAAACCGCTTATCTGATTGGTTATTTGTTGTCTCTAGAGTACTAGCTCGACGAGATGGATATAGTGAAGTGTTATGGCAACAAGGTTTATAAATTCAGTAGGATCTTTTAAAACGTTAATACTAGGGCTCAATAACAACGGTTAATGAGCCCTAAAACGTTACATAAACATCTGCCAAAAGGCGATACCCACTAACCACGCAATTAAAACACGAGTGGTAAGGTCACGCATACCGGTGATTTCGTCTGCGCCAAATTTACGCAAACGTTCATCATCAACCACATTCTCAATTTGCTCTTCTTCTATATTTAAAGCACCTAACGCATTACAAACCAAGTGATCCGGTAATGGACTAGAAAAATCGGTTAACGTGCCTGGCCATTGTTTAAGTATGCCGGTAAAACTGCCCATCAAACCATAACCTAATATAACAATCTGCGCTGCTGGCCACTCCAAACAGTAAATTATTTTTTGTACTCTTTGTAATTCATAGCCATCATTTTGGCTACCCTGACCATACCACTTGATTAAACGATAGCCTAAAGCCCCCCAAGGCCCTAATAACAAAAACCAAAAAATAACCGGGAATATTCGTTGAAAGCCTGCATAAACCATAATGCGACGGGCTTCTTTATGTAGCGATGTTGGTGAGTCAACAAAACCTGCGGGGTGATATTCAGATAAAGGACGAAAATCATTCCATGCTGCTTGATAGTCACCTCTTTGCCAATCTTCAAGGTATTCCTCTGTTGCCTCGCTATAGCTAAAACGCCCCACTGCTAAAAACAGAATCACCAAGGTAAACATTAACGAAGGGATACCCCAAAGCATACCCTCTAAGGCGTCACTGATTAAATAAACCACCAGTAAGGGCACTAATAAAAAGACACTCAAGCGCAATAAGGGCAAATCAAGCCATGCACGATCTTGCAAAAAGCTTTGCCAACGAAGGAAGAACTGCTTATCTCCTTGGGTAGCAACGCTGGCACCCCAATAACATATCACTCCAACTACAACGACTATCGCTAGAAAGTCCATTTTTATTTCCTTAACATTTGTCAGCTAACAACGATTTAAAATAGGCCCAATCGAAGGCCTGTCCTGGGTCTGTTTTACGCATCGGCGCAATATCACTATGACCGACTATTCTATCATGTGTTAAGAGCGGATAAGACCGCATTAACTGCTGGGTTACCTCTGCCAATGTGGCGTATTGAGCCTGAGTATAAGGTAGTTCATCGGTAC
>CBDUPS010000202.1:0-3913 GCA_965369155.1 uncultured Spongiibacteraceae bacterium | reverse complement strand
TTAAGTACCGATGCCTGAATCCACTCGTGGCTGTCTCTAAACTCATAAAAATCAGGTAAGCGATTACCTAATCCTTTAAATTTTACATGGCAGTAAATGTTTTCGTAGTCGGTCTCAGCCAGTGCAACGCAATGTTTTTCGCTCATCGCCGCCATAACCCCTTTCGCCCCAAAAATAGAGCTCAACAACATCACGCCAATAGTTAGATAAACAAACCTATACCGATTAAACAAAATGCCACCCCTGTTTGTTGTGCCCTTATAATCATGGCCTGTTTTTATTTATAATCCAATGGATACCAGTAAAACATCAGCACTCAATTAAAACATGATTTAAAAAGACACCAAAGACTATGACAACACTTTGCCACATTGATGATATTGCCGAAGGAAAATCAAAAGGTTTTGAGACAGACAGGTACCATGTATTTGTTGTAAAAAAAGATGATGAGCTTTTTGTTTATCACAATAGTTGCCCCCATTTAGGCATTAACCTTGAGTGGCAAGAAGATCAGTTTCTCGACCCCGACGGCTCGTTAATACAATGCTCAACCCACGGCGCTATTTTTGAAATCAATAGCGGCTTATGTATCTCAGGCCCCTGTATTCACGAGTCATTAGCCCCAGTACCTTTTGAGATAACCGCTGACGGCAATGTGGTGCTACAGCTTAGCTAGTACTAAGTATTGTTAAGAACAAAAGGAAGTCTTTGCGTAATAATGGCCTCTGTAGTACTCATTTTTGCTTGATAGACAAGCACCTCAACCCCTTGTTCCACCGCTTCTCGCAGGGTTTCACCGTAAACCGGATCAATCTCATCCGCAGGGGACACCCGATCAACCCCGTTGTGGTGGGAAACAAAAAGTAACACCGCACGATGGCCCTGTTGCACCATGGCTGCTAACTCTCGTAAATGCTTGGCACCTCTACTGCTAACCGCATCGGGAAATAATCCCAAACCATCACCAGCATGTAAGGTCACACATTTAACCTCAACAAAACACTGCTGTTTCTCATGACTTAATAAAAAATCAACTCGGCTTTTCTCTTCACCAAACTTAACCTCAGATTTTATATCGGTGTATTCAGCCAACTCACTAATAACGCCATTCTCCAGTGCCTCACCCACTAAATTATTAGCCAGTGCTGAATGAATACAACATAAACCACTATCGCTTTCTACTAATTCCCAAGTAAAAAGATGCTTACGTTTGGGGTTTTGCGAGTCTCGTAACCATACCGTTAAGCCCGGGTCAGCACAGCCTGTCATACGCCCGGTGTTGGGGCAATGGGCGGTAATTTCCTCACCATTAGCTAATGTCACATCAGCTAAAAAACGCTTATAGCGCTTAATGAGTGTGCCTTGTACTAATGTTGGGGTAAATTTCATTTTAATATCCTGTGAAGCTTTTCAACGGCTTTTTCTAAGTTCTCGTAACTGGTGGTGTAGGCAAAACGAAGATGCTCTTTGGCTTTATAACGACCAAAGTCAGCCCCGGGAGTTAACGCAATGCCGTGCTGCTCTAATAAATCCACACAAAACTGTTCACTGTCATCGGTAAATCGGCTGGCATTGGCATACAAATACAACGCCCCTGCGGGAGTATGGGGAATCGAAAAACCAATCTCGCGTAACGCCGGCAGTAAAAAGTCACGACGTTTGGCAAAAATATCCCGTCGCTCGTTAAGTAAGGCTCTGGTTTGGGGTTTAAACGCTTCTAGGGCACCGTACTGAGAAAACGTCGACATCGAAATAAATAGGTTTTGCGCTAACTTCTCCAGCCCTTCTATCGCCCATTCTGGCGCTACCATCCAACCTAAGCGCCAGCCGGTCATACCAAAGTACTTCGAAAAGCTATTAATCACAAAAATATCATCACTCACCGATAATGCAGACGGTGCCGACACCCCGTAAGTTAGCCCATGATAAATTTCATCCACCACCAAACAGCCCTGCTTTTTTTCTACCAATGCGTGGAGATCCACCAATTGCTGCTGGGTAAGTATCTCCCCCGTAGGGTTCGCCGGAGAGGCTACTAATATACCGGCGGTGTCTTCCTGCCAATACTGTTGGGCTTTGTTGGCTAATAACTGGTAATGCTCATCAGCATTAACCGGTACTAACACAGCACGGCCTTCCACTAATCGCAAAAAATGACGATTACAGGGGTAGCCCGGATCTGCCATAAGCAAGTTTTGCCCAGCTTCTAACAAAAAAGCCGCGGTAAGCAATAAAGCACCCGATGCCCCGGGGGTAATCAAAATTCTTTTTGGATCAATAGTTAATCCATAGTCACTGGCGTAGTAATCGCTAATCGCCTGCTTTAGCTCAGGGAGGCCTGTCGCCTGCGAATAACTGGTTTTTCCATTATCTAAAGCCACTTTTGCCCCAGAGATAATAGGCTCTACCGTAGAGAAATCAGGCTCTCCAGCCTCTAAATGAAAAACCTCTCTACCTTGGCTTTCCATTAGCTTGGCTTTGGTTAATATCTCTACCACCCTAAAGGGTTCTATCTCATCGATGCGTTTTGCATACTTTTTCATAATATTGCCCTATTTAATGCGCCGGCTATTCTATCAATCCTCATGCATAAGGTCACAATAAAAGCCAAGCAAATTAATTAGGCTTGTTCTACTATTAAGTAATGTTTAAAGTACGCAGTTATTTTCCGCTAAGGGAAATAAGAGATATCTACTATAACCAGTGAGGCGTCGTAATGGCCGCAACAAAAAATGCTAAGAAGCAGTCAACTGCTAGCAAAAAAACCACCGCTGAAAAAACGACCGATAAAAAGAAAACCGTCGCGGCTTCAGCAAAAGCTAAGGATAAGCAACCTGCTGTAAAAAAAGCAGCTGCCAAGAAAGCAACCTCTACCACCAAAAAAGTGACTGCCTCTAAAAAAGCAGATACCACTAAAAAAGCTGCTAACACAAAGCCTGCGGCCAAAAAGCCCGTGGCAAAAAAAGCAGCCACCACTAAAACTGCTGAGAAAAAAGTGTCTGCTAAAGCTGTAACTACTAAAAAAGCCCCTGCTAAAAAAGCCGCGGCTTCTACGACAAAGAAAGCAACAGAGGCTAAAAAAGCCAACGTGAAAAAAACGAGCACTAAAAAAGCTCCCGTCGCTGCAAAAAAAGCCCCTAGCAAAAAAGCACCCACTAAAGCCGCTAAAAGCACTACAGCCTCGGTTAAAGATCTATCCGATAAGGTTCAAGCTAAAGGCAAAAAGGCCGCTAATGAAGAGTATATGAGTGCAGAACAGCTCGCATTTTTTAAAAGTGCCTTAGTTGAGTGGCGTGATAACTTAATGCAAGAGGTGGATAACACCATTAGCCACATGAAAGATGAAGCGGCTAATTTTCCTGACCCTGCAGATCGTGCCACCCAAGAAGAAGAATTTAGTTTAGAACTGCGTACCCGTGATAGAGAACGCAAGCTCATCAAAAAAATTGAGAAAACCCTAGATCGTATTGATGACGATGATTACGGTTATTGTGACTCTTGTGGTGTTGAAATTGGCTTTGAACGTTTAAAAGCTCGTTTAACCGCCACAGAGTGTATCGATTGTAAAACCCTCGCGGAAATAAAAGAAAAACAAGAGCGCGGTTAATCGGCTCTGACTAAAACGCTGGCATCTGCTGGCGTTTTTTTTACTTCACTTAACATAGATACCACTCATTTTAATGACAGAATCCCGTTATATTGGTCGATTTGCCCCCTCACCTACTGGGCAATTACACATGGGCTCACTCTGTGCGGCTCTTGCCAGCTTTTTAGATGCCAAATCAAATAATGGTTTATGGTTGCTGCGTATTGAAGATATTGACCCACCCAGAGAGCAATTAGGCGCCAGTGAGTCAATTATAGAATCCTTACAGAAGCACCATCTTTTTTGGGATAACAGCACACTTTTTCA
>CBDUPS010000201.1:0-3918 GCA_965369155.1 uncultured Spongiibacteraceae bacterium | reverse complement strand
CCAGCCGAGGTACTTAACTCACTGACGGCCTTGAGCGACCCGAGTCGTATTTGTGACACTATTTCAGCACACTTAAATCTTCGCCTAAGTGAAAAGCAAGCGATTTTAGAAATAGTGCATGTACAAGAGCGCTTAGAGCACATGATTGGCGTGATTCAGGGAGAGCTCGACTTATTGCAGGTAGAGAAGCGCATAAGGGGTCGCGTAAAACAACAAATGGAGAAAAGCCAACGTGAATATTATTTGAATGAACAAATCAAAGCGATTCACAAAGAACTTGGCAATATGGATGAGGCGCCTAATGAAATTGAAGCATTAGAGAAAAAAGCGGCCGAATCTGGTATGCCTAAGCAGGCTGCGGATAAAATTGCCACAGAAATTAATAAACTCAAAATGATGTCACCCATGTCAGCAGAAGCCTCAGTATCGAGAGGTTATATTGACTGGATGTTGAATGTGCCGTGGAAAAAGCGCAGTAAAGTACGCCACGATTTAGATGAAGCAACAAAAGCACTGTCAGAAGATCATTACGGTTTAGAGGAAGTTAAAGAGCGTATTTTAGAATATTTGGCGGTGCAAAAGCGGGTTAAAAAGTTAAAAGGGCCGGTGTTATGTTTGGTGGGGCCTCCGGGTGTGGGTAAAACATCTTTAGGAGAATCCATAGCCCGTGCAACTAACCGTAAGTTTACTCGCATGGCGTTAGGTGGCGTTAGAGATGAGTCTGAAATTAGAGGCCATCGGCGTACCTATATTGGTTCTTTACCGGGCAAACTCATTCAAAAAATATCAAAAACTGGGGTTAAGAATCCCTTATTTTTGCTTGATGAAATAGATAAAATGGGCATGGATAATCGGGGCGATCCTGCATCGGCGTTATTAGAGGTTTTAGATCCAGAGCAAAATCACACATTTAATGATCATTATTTAGAGGTTGATTACGACTTATCTGAGGTGATGTTTATTTGTACCTCTAACTCCATGAATATTCCGGCACCGTTGTTAGATAGAATGGAAGTTATTCGCATCCCAGGTTACACCGAAGATGAAAAACTGAATATTGCCACTAAGTATTTAATTCCTAAGCAGCAAAAAAATAATGGTTTAAAAGAAAAAGAACTGGCATTTTCTGAGGGGGCTATTCGTGACCTTATTCGGTATTACACCAGAGAAGCAGGGGTTAGGGGTTTAGAGCGTGAAATTGCAAAAGTTTGCCGTAAAGTAGTAAAGGAAACCCTTCTGAAGAAAACGAAAAAACCATCAACCGTGAAGGTAACCGAGAAAAAGCTAGAGCAGTACTGTGGAGTGCGAAAGTTTAACTTTGGCTTGGCGGAAGAGTCGAATCAAGTAGGGCAGGTCACAGGCCTTGCATGGACACAGGTTGGTGGTGAGCTATTAACTATTGAGGCGATTGCTGTCCCTGGGAAGGGCCGTATAGTGAAAACCGGCTCTCTAGGTGATGTGATGCAGGAGTCGATTCAAGCGGCCTCTACCGTGGTACGCAGCCGTTCTCGGTTAATTGGGGTGCCAGCAACGCGACACGACCAATTAGACTTGCATGTTCATGTTCCAGAAGGTGCGACCCCTAAAGATGGGCCTAGTGCTGGAATTGCTATGTGTACGGCTATTATCTCGGTACTAACCAATATTCCTATACGTTGTGATGTGGCCATGACAGGTGAAATCACCTTAAGAGGGCAGGTACTTCCCATCGGTGGCTTAAAAGAAAAGCTACTTGCGGCTCATCGTGGGGGGATAAAAACAGTTATTATTCCAGAAGAAAATCGCCGTGACCTCAAAGAAATCCCGGATAATATTAAGGCTGATTTAGATATTCGCTGTGTTAAATGGATTGATGAGGTGCTGGAGCTTGCTTTAGAGCGGATGCCTGAACAAATTACCGAAGAGGCATATCTTGCGGGTCTGAATCCTTTGCAGGGAGATATAGTGGGCGAAAACAGAATAAATACACATTAAACGCCAACTATCCTTGACCGCCTTTCAGTGACTCTGGTATAAAACACCTCTCCCACGACATTGTGGATGGTTTTTTTGTGAATACTGAGATTAAACGCTGAACAAGCAAAATAACTGGCAGCTTGTAGAGAAGCATTACCAATAATAATACATTTCTTAAAGAGGACTTATTAGTGAACAAATCAGAACTTATTGATCAAATTGCAGACGCAGCGGATTTAACAAAAGCAGATGCAGGTCGTGCATTAGATGCAACCTTAGAAGCGGTTACTGGGGCATTACAAAAAGGTGATAGCGTAGCATTAGTTGGCTTTGGTACTTTTTCTGTAAAAGATCGTGCTGAGCGTAAAGGTCGTAACCCAAAAACGGGTGCAGAGATTACTATTTCAGCGGCTAAAGTTCCTGGATTCAAAGCAGGTAAAGCATTAAAAGAAGCGGTTAACTAAGCACAGCTTTTAATGGTTACTATGGTACTTGCTTTAATTTGATGAGAAAATTAGTGCCAGTATCATAAAAGAAGATAAAAAGCGCATCACCTACCTGATGCGCTTTTATTTTTTTAACTTCCCGTATAGTTCAATAATACTCTTAAGAGGATATCTAATGGTTATTCAAGCTATTCATGAACAGCGTCATGGCATTGCATCTAAAGTGATGATTGCGTTTGTTTGTGTGGTCTTTGCAGCTTTTGGTATTGACGCTTTCTTCTCTGGGGGCAAGCAAATAGCTGTTAAAGTGAATGGTGATGAAATATCTGAGTTGCAAGTCGCTAACGGAATTGAGCGTCAACGACAGTATCTATTAAGAACAAATGATGGTGTTTCAGCATCCATGCTAGAGGACGAGGTGTTAAGAGGTCCTATTGTTGAAGGCTTGGTTGAGCAACAACTGGTATTGCAGCAATTGAGGAAGCATCGATTAGTAGCAACCAAAGAGCAGGTAGACGCATTTATTGTTAATGAAGAAGCCTTTGCAGGAGAAGATGGTAAGTTCTCAGCAGAGCGTTATAAGCAAGTATTGCGTATGTCAGGAATCAATCCTTCAGATTACCGTCTTCAAGTCTCTGATGAGCTAGCTGTACAGCAATTACGTAGTGGACTATTGATGAGTGACTTTATTACTCAGGCAGAACTAGACCGTTGGTATCGAATTTTTGCCGAGAAACGTGATATCCGCTGGCTAAAAATCCCTATAGATAATAACGCTGACATGGCTGTGTCAGACGCTGAATTAAAAGCATGGTATGAAGCAAATTCCGCCGATTATTTTAGCAAAGAAGCGGTAAAGGTTGATTACCTTATCTTGGATCCTAAGACCTTAATTGACCCTGTAACAAATAAAGATATTGCCGAGCGATACAAAAAAGAGATTGGTGGGACATTAAACAAACCTGAGCGACAAGCCGCCCACATTATGCTGGATCTTGATACAGCAAAAGCTGAGGTAGATAAAACCTTTGCGTTGATTAAACAAAAACTAGAGCAAGGAGAAAGCTTTGCCTCTTTAGCTAAAACTTATTCTGAAGACCCCGGTAGTGCCGCTAATGGGGGGTTATTAGGTTATAGCAAAGGTGATAGCTTTCCCGCTGAGTTTGAAAAAGCATTAAGCACACTAAAGGTGGGGGAGGTATCAGCGCCTGTTAAAACAGAAGCGGGGTATCACATTATTAAACTATTGGATTTGCGTAAAGCAGAGCCTGTATCATTGGCCGAGTCAAAAGAGCGTATTAAAAACGAGCTTACTGAAGAGCGATTAGGCTTGGCACATAGCACCTTTGTTACCCTAAGCGAAGAGTTAGCCAATATTACCTTTAATTCCGATGGGCTAGAGTCTGCTGCCGATGAATTAGAACTTAAAATCCAACGCTCTAATGGCTTTATTCAAAAAGATAGCAGCGAGGGTATTTTTAAACAGCCTCAGGTGCAAGCGGCAATCTTTAGTAAG
>CBDUPS010000200.1:0-3925 GCA_965369155.1 uncultured Spongiibacteraceae bacterium | reverse complement strand
CAGGATATAGAGAGTTAATGGCTTCATCTATAGCGCCAGTTATGACTATTGATGGGCCCGGGGGGGCAGGAAAGGGTACGGTTGCCCGTTTGCTTGCCGAACAACTCGGTTGGCACCTATTAGATAGTGGCGCCTTATATCGATTAACAGCATTGGCAGTTACTCAGCAGCAAATATCTTTAGATGATCCTCAGGCCATAGCAGCGATTGCTAAAAACTTAGATGTAATTTTTCAGGCAGGTAAAGAGGCTGTCATTATTTATTTGGCTGGAGATGATGTCACCACAGCTATTCGTCAAGAATCAATTGCTGTTATCGCCTCTCAAGTGGCAGCGATGCCTGAGGTAAGGCAAGCATTGTTACAGCGTCAGTATTCATTTAGGCAGCCTCCTGGACTAATTGCGGATGGCCGCGATATGGGTACCGTTGTTTTTGTTGATGCACCATTAAAGATTTTTTTAACGGCCTCCTCTGATGAGCGTGCGAGAAGGCGTTTTGAGCAGTTGAAAGCTATGGGTGAAAGTGTTAATCTCGCCGCCCTTAAAGCTGAGATAGATGAACGTGATGCCCGTGATGCAAATAGGGTGGTAGCGCCATTAAAGCCTGCAGAAGATGCGGTTATCATTGATAGCACATCTTTATCCATACAACAGGTGTTGTCACATATTATGGAGCAGGTAAAAAGCCGTCATATTGGCAGTTAAAGGCTTTAAAAAGTAACCCGAGAGGTTTGGTTTTGCCGATACCAGCGAGTGGCGATCAACCTTATATTAATAGACCCATGTGGCTGGTGCATGGTGAACATAAGAGTAAAACCATTATTGGTGATCTCTTTTATTTTACAGGACGCAAACATGAGCGAGAGCTTTGCAGAGTTATTTGAAGAAAGTTTGGCCACCGTTGATATGGAAACAGGCGCGGTTATTACCGGCGTTGTTGTTGATATAGATGATGAGTGGGTAACCGTACACGCTGGATTAAAATCTGAAGGTGTTATTCCTCGGATTCAATTTTTAAACGAATTAGGTGAGCTTGAGCTACAAGTTGGTGATGAAGTTCAAGTCGTACTTGAAGCCATTGAAGATGGTTTTGGTAAAACGAGTCTGTCTCGAGAGAAAGCGAAAAGAGCTGAAGCTTGGAAAATTCTTGAAGCAGCCTTTGAAGCAGAAGAAGTTATTAAAGGTGTTATTAGCGGCAAAGTTAAAGGTGGTTTCACCGTTGACGTTAGCTCGGTTCGTGCGTTCTTACCAGGCTCTCTTATCGACGTGCGCCCATTACGCGACACAACACATTTAGAAGGCAAAGAATTAGAATTCCGCGTTATTAAATTAGATGCTAAGCGTAATAACGTTGTAGTATCTCGTCGTGCAGTACTTGAAGATTCAAACAGTGCAGAGCGTGAAGAATTACTCGCTAGCCTACAAGAAGGCATGTCGGTTAAAGGTATCGTTAAAAACCTAACCGATTATGGTGCTTTCGTTGACTTAGGCGGTGTTGATGGCTTGTTACACATTACTGATATGGCTTGGAAGCGTATTAAGCATCCAAGTGAAGTGGTTAATGTAGGCGATGAGATTCAAGTTAAAATTCTTAAGTTCGATCGTGAGAAGAACCGTGTATCTCTTGGCTTAAAACAACTAGGTGATGATCCTTGGGTTAGCATTACTAGCCGTTACCCAGTAGAAGCAAAAGTTAAAGCACGTATTACTAATCTTACCGATTATGGCTGCTTTGCTGAACTGGAAGAAGGCGTTGAAGGCTTAGTGCATATTTCTGAAATGGATTGGACTAACAAAAATATTCACCCATCAAAAGTGGTTTCTTTAGGTGATGAAGTTGAAGTAATGATTCTTGAGATTGACGAAGAGCGTCGTCGTATTTCTCTAGGTATTAAGCAATGTTACAAAAATCCTTGGGATGCATTTGCTGAAGATCATGAAAAAGGCGACAAAATTAGCGGTAGCATTAAGTCTATTACTGATTTTGGTATCTTTATTGGCCTTGAAGGCAATATTGATGGCTTGGTTCACTTATCGGATCTTTCGTGGCATGAAGCAGGCGAAGAAGCCGTTCATAACTACAAAAAAGGTGACGAGATTGAAACTGTTATCTTAGCGATTGACTCAGAAAGAGAGCGTATCTCTTTAGGTGTTAAGCAGCTAGAAAAAGATCCGTTCTCAGACTTTGTGGCTGAATATGATCGTGGTGCTATTGTTACCGGTACTGTTAAAGAACTTGATGCTAAATCTGTAGTAGTTACATTAGCAGAAGACGTAGAAGGTACTTTGAAAGCCTCTGAAATTAGCCGTGAAAAAGTAGAAGATGCCCGCAATGTGCTTAAAGAGGGTGAAGAAGTTGAAGTGAAAATCATCAACGTTGATCGTAAAAACCGTACTATTGGCCTATCGATTAAAGCGAAAGACCAACAAGATGAACAAGAAGCGGTGAAGCAACATCAAGAGCATGATGAAGTAAGAGCGACAACTTTGGGTGATCTTTTGAAAGCTGAAATGAATAACGGCAACAAAGAATAAGTTATTTTTTGTACTGTTATCAAAAAGAAAGGGAGCATTTGCTCCCTTTCTTTTTGGACTTCATTAATGTTTCGCATTATAGTACCCAGACAGGTTTTATGGCTAAAAGCAGGGTGTAAAAAATGACAAAGTCAGAATTAATTGACCAAATTGTTAGTAAACAATCACAGCTGTCGTCCAAAGATGTGGAGCTGGCAGTAAAAACGATGATTGAGCATATGTCAGAGGTACTCTCAACCGGCGGTCGTATTGAGATTCGTGGTTTTGGCAGCTTTTCTTTGCATTACCGTGCCCCCCGCAAAGGGCGTAATCCAAAAACTGGAGAAACAGTGAGCTTGTCAGGCAAATATGTACCTCACTTTAAACCAGGCAAAGAGTTAAAAGAGCGGGTTAATCTGTAATACATAGCATTCTGACGGGCTTCTTTTTTATTATTGTTCTCCTTCTGGGGCGTTTATATTTAGCATGCGATTTCTAAAACTCATTATTTATTCACTGCTAGCGTTATTATGTTTTGCTATCAGCCTATTATTTACGCTACGCAATACAGAGGTTGTAACATTAGATCTTTATTTTACTACCATCGAAGGTTTATCTTTTTCCTTGTGGTTATTTACCGCTTTTGCTCTAGGGATTGTTTGTGGGGTGATGACCTTTTCAATATTATGGCTGCGCCTTAAAACCAAGCAAATAGTAACCCAACGTAAGTTAACCAAAACTCAGCAGGAACTCGCAGTATTAAAAACGCCAACCTTAAATGAGTAATGTATATTGTCATCGGTAGCTTTATTTTTATTTTTGTTTATCGCTGTTGTTATTGGTTGGCTTTTGGGGCGCTATCTTTCTTTTGCTAATAAAAATAAAACACATAATATTCCATCAGCTTATATCAAAGGGTTAAATTATCTTTTTTCTGATCAGCCTGATGATGCAATTGATGAGTTTATTCGCTTACTTGAAGTTACCCCACAAACCTTTGAAACCCACCTAGCACTAGGGACTCTTTTACGAAAAAGAGGAGAGGTTGATCGATCGATTCGCTTACACCAAAATTTATTATCACGGCCGGGCTTGCCACAAAAGCAGGTAGACTTAGCAACCTTTGAATTAGCCTTTGATTATATGAGTTGTGGTTGGCTGGATAGAGCAGAGCGACTTTTTCTTGAGTTATCAGAGAAGTCTAGCTTAGTAAAAGAAAGCGCCTTAAAGAAACTGTCGTATATTTATGAGCAAGGTCAGGATTGGCTTTTAGCTATTGATATCGCTTGTCGTCGATTAAAAGAATCAAAAAAACTATCAGAAGCAGAGAAATATAAGTTAAATCGTTTAATTGCACATTATTACTGTCAGCTAAGTGAGAGCGAGAAAAGCACCAATAAAAAAAAGGCGCT
>CBDUPS010000199.1:0-3930 GCA_965369155.1 uncultured Spongiibacteraceae bacterium | reverse complement strand
CATCTATGAAACATTATTTATTGAAATGTAAATAATTAAACTGTTTTGCAACGCATGTTTAAAAATAGCCCGTTTAAAGGGTAGGCCTTTCGCAACGGCTGTACGAATATAGTCAGCGGCTAGGTTTTCCATTAATGCATTTTTCATCATAAACGTGGTTACAGCAAAGCTCCCAGCTAAATAAGCAATTAACGGTAATGCCGCATGATGTAGTACATCTTTTATTTTTTGTAAAACAGTTAACTCATTAAAGTTGTAACTGGTAAAGCCCCCTAAAGGAAACCATTCCAAGTGAGCGGCAAATAACGATAATAGGGCGATAGCCACAACGTAACCTGGAATCGCATAGCCGGTAAAAATAATTGCCGAGGTGATGTTATCAAATCCCGTTTGATGTTTTATTGCCTTTGCCATACCTAATGGGATACACACCATGTAAGTAATAAGCATTGTCCAAAAGCCATAAAAAATAGAAACAGGCAATCGCTCCTTTATAATATCCCAAACCGGTTCGCTATAACGGGAAGAAATACCCAAATCTAAGGTGATTATTTTTTTAAGCCAAATACCATAACCAACAATAATCGGCTTATCAAAACCGTAATAAACTTTTAACTGTTGAATTTGATCATCGGATAAAGAGTGGCCGCTGGTGGTGTTGCTATAAGACTGTTGGCCTACAGAGCCTTGTATCATGCCCTCCGTTAAAATGCGCTCAATAGGTCCTCCGGGGACAAACCGGGTAATGGTAAACACCACAAGGGTAATTCCAATAAAAGTGGGAACCAGTAATAAGAGGCGGTTTAAAAAGTAGTAGCGCATAGCGATACTCTACTGAACCTGCGCTACGTCAACAAACAAAGTTAAATGTTGCCCAGGCTGTAAGTATTTATGTTTTGTAAGGCTATTCCATTTCATTATTTCATCAACCTGTACATTAAATTTTTTAGCGATGACGTAGAGAGAGTCGCCATTTCTAACCACATAACCAACACGGCGAATGGTTTTGTCTTTCTCCCATAATAAAGGAGCATTTACCTTAGTTTTATTTTGCCAAATAACTAATGTTTGATTAAGGCGTAATGTGTCTTTGCTTGTCATGCTATTCCATTTGGCTAATTTTTCTATACTTACCCCGTGGGTTTTAGCTACTTTCCACAAACTATCACCGGCAACCACTTTATGTTCGGTACGTAGCAAACCATTTGCGGCGTTATTTTTTTGTTCGCGGTATTGCTGGGGGGAGATACTATAAAAGTCTGGCTTTTTTACCCCCGTTGGGATGAGTAAGTATTGGCCTACTCTAATAGTATCACTGTTGAGTTTATTTATTTTTTTGATGGCATCGGTACTGGTGTTATGTTTTTTCGCTAGCACACTTAATACGTCACCACTTTGCACTTTATAACGATTCCAGTTTATGGCGCTGGATTCATGCTCTTTGAGTTTTTTGGAAAACGTCTCAGCACTGTCTAAAGGTAGCATGAGTTGATAAGGGCCGCCGGGACCGGTCGCCCATCGATTAAAACCCGCATTAAGGCGATAAAGTTCATTGATAGAAATTCCAGCCATAGATGCGGCAACAGCTAAGTCTATTTGATTTTCTAAGGTCACTAGTTTTAACACGGGTTTATTTTCTATAGGACTAAGAGGCATGTTATATTTTTTAGCGTCTTTGACTATTTTGGCTAGGGCAACTAATTTAGGAACATAGGCTTCGGTTTCTTCGGGTAACTTTAGATGCCAAAAATCAGTAGGCTTGCCTGCCATTTTATTACGCCGTATGGCATTTCTTACTCGTCCTTCCCCACTATTATATGCTGCGATAGCGTGGTACCAGTCGCCATCAAAACGTTTGTACAAGTACTGTAAAAGATCAATGGCCGCTTGAGTGGAGGCATTTACATCTCGGCGACCGTCATACCACCAGTCTTGCTGCAAACCAAATTTTTTGCCGGTGGCTGGTATAAATTGCCAAATACCCGAGGCGCTACCATGGGAGTAAGCAAACGGATCAAAGGCACTTTCTACTATAGGTAAAAGAGCGAGCTCTAAGGGCATATCATTCTTTTTTAGCTCTTCAACAATATGATAAAAAAAACTGTTGGCTCGATACGATACTCTGGCGATGTATCGAGGGTTGTTTTTGTACCAGTTAAATTCTCTTTCGATACGGGCATCTTTAGGGGTGGGAGGTAGTCCATAACCTTCAGCGAGGGTATCCCAAATATTAGGAGGGATAGGCTTGCTTGTGGCGATTAAACAGCTGTGCTCGGCATAGTTATTAATAAAATACTCTTCTTTTAGCAGAAACTCCTTGTCATTAATATGTAGGGCTAATGCTAGGGGAACATCGTTAAGAGCCTCGGTGGGCTCAGTTGTACTGTGATCAGTTGATGTCGTGGTTAGGCTTTGTTGGCTGACGCAACCGGTAAAGGATGCTAAAAAAAGTAGCACACAGAAGTAATAAAAAGGCTTTAACATTATTTATCTGGCTCTTTTTTAAGGCTTGGTTTTAATTATTAAAAGTTATCTTTCCAGCTTCTAATGGTAGCAAATATTTCGCTTTGGTTTATTAAAGATGCGTTTATATTTTGTGCCGCTTGCTGAACGGAAGGGGTATTAGACCGTAAAAAGGGGTTGGTTTCTAATTCTATTTCTATAGAGGAGGGCAACGAGGGTTTTTGATTTGAGCGCAGTAGCTCTACTTTTTTTATTCTGTCCTTAATAGCCTTATTATTAGGTTCTACCGCTAAGGCGAACTTGAGGTTTGAAAGGGTATATTCATGGGCACAATAAACCTTGGTGTTTTTGGGTAATTTGGCAAGTTTATTAAGTGATTGCAGCATCATCTTCGCGGTGCCTTCAAAAAGTCTGCCACAACCGGCTGAGAACAAGGTATCACCACAAAATAAAGCCTCTTCAGATTCACTATAATAGGCGAGGTGATCTAATGTGTGCCCGGGCACAGCGATAACCTTAAAAGTGCTATTGAATACTAAAACCATATCACCCTCTTTTACAGGGTGAGTCACACACTCACAGGTTTCAGGCCCCCATACAGGAATTGAGCGTGCTGCTAATAAATCTGCAACACCTCCGGTGTGATCCCAATGATGATGGGTAATTAAAATCCCTTGTAGGGTTAAGTTTTGTTGCTGTAGCGCAGTCTCTACAGGGGCGCTTTCTCCGGGGTCTACAATCCAGGCATTGTTACCTTGGGTGAGTAACCAAATATAGTTATCAGAAAAAGCAGAAATTGGCGATATAGTCATAAAATTCGTCATAAAAAGAGTTCAGTTTGTTACACTCTGACCATCTTAATCGTTAAGGCCTTCGTTGTGAAACAAGATACGTCACATAGTCAGTCTATTGATGCTTGGTTTCTTACCAATCAAGGGCAGAGGGTGCTGGCTTTAGAGCATAAACAAATGAAGCAGCTACTTGAGGCGCGCTTTGGTTTTCATCTATTACAAATTGGTTTAACCAATGAGTTGGCGTTTTGGGCAGGTTCAAAAGTCCCCCATCATATTAACTTAGCGCATTTTCCCCAGAGCACCTCATTGCCATCAGTTTATGGTGTTGCTGAGGCATTACCTTTTGAATCCGATAGCATTGATGTGTGTATTATTCACCATGCCTTAGAGTTTAGCCCAAACCCTTATGCGTTATTAAGAGAGGCAGCTAGAGTTATAGCGCCTTCGGGGCATTTGCTTATTGCAGCATTTAATCCGTATCATTTTGCTCGGCTGCACTTGGCATTTAATAATCATACTAGCCCCAAGCGATTTATCTCTAGGGGTCGTTTACAGAGTTGGCTTGAATTACTTGAATTTACCTGTGAAAAAATAAGCCCTCAGCAACAAGTAAAGCAAAC
The DNA here is from genome assembly GCA_965369155.1 of uncultured Spongiibacteraceae bacterium. Lineage (GTDB taxonomy): Bacteria > Pseudomonadota > Gammaproteobacteria > Pseudomonadales > CBDUPS01 > CBDUPS01. The sequence continues at coordinate 53 of CBDUPS010000199.1, read as the reverse complement.
ACTGCAGCCAAGTTATATTATAGCGGCAAGAAAACAAGTGTATTCGGGTGTTG
>CBDUPS010000198.1:0-3947 GCA_965369155.1 uncultured Spongiibacteraceae bacterium | reverse complement strand
GTTAAATTAAATATTTCTCTTACCGATTTAAATGATTTTGCTGCGGTTAATGCCGTTATGGAAAGCTTTTTTTCTGAACCATACCCTGCCCGCGCTTGTGTTGCTGTGGCGGCATTACCTAAAGATGTCAACATTGAAGTTGAAGCTATTATGGTAATTTAACCTGTTATGGTTAACCACTCCTCTGACTCCCTTGCTATAGAGAATACCCCTATAACAGCATTAAAAGGTGTTGGGGAGTCCGTGGCAAATAAACTCGCCCGCCTTAATATTTTTACCGTTCAAGATGTACTCTTTCATCTACCTTATCGCTATCAAGATCGAACTCGCATTACACCAATCGCCAGTGCCTCTGTAGGCACTGAGGTTATTGTTGAGGGTACTATTCGAGCGAGTGATATTGTTTTTGGAAGGCGGCGTAGTTTGGTGTGTCGAATACAAGATAATACCGGCTTGCTTACTATTCGTTTATTTTATTTCTCAAAGGCACAGCAACAACAATTACAGTCTGGGGCTATTATTCAATGTTTTGGTGAGGTGCGTTTAGGCCGTGGTGGCATTGAAATGGTTCACCCCGAATATCGTATTAAAAGCACTCAGGCCTCATCGTTATTAACACCAAGTCTTACTCCCGTTTATCCGGCTACCGAAAAAGTCTCACAAAAAACTCTACGCAATTTATATTTTGAAGCAAAAAAACTGATAGAAAAAAAGCCCATAACAGAATGGATTCCAACCCATTATCTTGATAATAAAATCACCCTAAGCGATGCCTTATTATTTTTACATGAGCCACCGCAAAACCAAAACTTACAGCAACTGCAACAAGGCTCTCACCCTGCACAACAGCGATTAGTTTTTGAGGAGCTGCTAGTTCACCACTTAAGTCTTTTACAATTGCGACAAAAACAACAGCAAGATAATGCCCCAGCCCTTTTACTTACCGACCAATTTAAAAAACAATACTACCAACCTTTTCTTAATAACTTGGGTTTTGAATTAACTAATAGCCAAAAAAAAGTATTAGCTGAAATTCAACAAGACTTAAGTAAAAAAGCACCCATGCTTCGATTAATGCAAGGTGATGTAGGCTCTGGCAAAACTGTAGTTGCGATACTTGCCGCACTACAAGCTCTTGCTCAAGGCTATCAAGTGGCATTAATTGCACCAACAGAAATTTTAGCAAGACAGCATTATTATAACTTTTGCCAATGGCTTGAACCCTTACAAATAAAAACCGCATGGCTTAGTGGTAAACAAAAAATATCTGAGCGCCGTGATGCTCTAGAAAAAATAAAAAGTGGTGAGGCTCTTTTTATTACTGGCACCCACGCATTGTTTCAAGAGGCCGTTGAATATAAAAATTTAGCTTTTGTAATTATTGACGAACAACATCGTTTTGGTGTGCATCAACGCCTTGCTCTAAAAAACAAAAGTGCCGATAACATTGCACCTCATCAATTAATTATGACCGCCACCCCCATACCCCGCACATTAACCATGACGGCTTACGCAGATTTAGATTGCTCTATCATTGATGAATTACCACCCGGGCGAACACCGGTTTCAACCACCGTACTTGATGACTCAAGACGCGACGATATTATTGAACGAATTTATCAAAACTGCTTAACGGGTCGACAAGCATATTGGGTGTGTACCTTAATTGAAGAGTCTGAAACCTTACAATGTCAGGCGGCTGAGAAAACCGCTGCCGATTTATCAGCGCGCCTAAAAAATATTAATGTGGGGTTAATTCATGGCCGCATGAAAACAAAAGAAAAAGCGCAAATTATGGATGCTTTTTATAAAGGCGACATTCATCTTTTAATTGCAACAACCGTTATTGAGGTTGGCGTTAATGTACCCAATGCCAGCTTAATGATTATTGAAAATCCAGAGCGTCTAGGCTTAGCACAGTTGCATCAACTACGAGGTCGTGTTGGTCGCGGTAGCATAGAAAGCCATTGCGTTTTACTTTATAGCAAGCCGCTATCTCGTGATGGAACCGAGCGCCTACAAGTGATGCGAGAAACCAATGATGGTTTTATTATTGCTGAAAAAGATTTAGCTATTAGAGGACCAGGTGAAATTTTAGGCACTAAACAAACAGGGCTTGTTGATTTTCGTATTGCCGATCTTAACCGTGATAGTTATCTTTTACCTAAAGTAAAAACCACCGCTGAATTAATTTTACAAAAGCACCCCAACATAGTTGATCCTCTAATAAACCGCTGGATAAAAAAAGCCTCTGAGTATGCTGGGGTATAATTTTAATAAATAGTTTCACCTTCTTGTTTAGCTACAACAACCGCACAACAACTATCACTATAAACATTTACTGCGGTGCGTAACATGTCTAACACTCTATCAGTTACTAGCAAAATACCAATCGCCTCTAAAGGTAAACCAATAGCACCCAAAATAACGGATATAGCAACCAAACTTGCGGCAGGAATACCAGCAACGCCAATAGATGTGACTAACGCTAAAAACACTACGGTAAACTGTGTAACAAAACTTAATTCTAATCCATAAGCCTGCGCTAAAAATAAAGCCGCGACACATTCATATAAAGCGGTACCATCCATATTAACAGTAGCCCCTAATGGTAAAACAAAGCTACTGGTCTTTTCAGAAACCCCCGCTTGTTTTTGTACGGTATCCATCGTTAGTGGTAATGTTGCTGCCGATGATGCGGTAGAAAATGCCGTTAGTAAAACCGGGAACATCGTTTTGTAATGTCTTATTGGGCTAATGTTAGCTTTTGTTTTTAATAGAATAGGCAGCACGATAAAAACATGCGCCGCTAATGCAAGCACCACGGTAGTAAAAAATTTTAATAGTGGAATAAAAGCTGAAAAACCCGTTTGGGCAACTGTCTCGGCCACCAAACCAAATACACCAATAGGGGCAAACTTCATAACCCACAATGTCATTTCCATCATTACTTCGGCAATACCAGACCAAAAGTTTAATAGTGTTGTTTGATATGTTGTATTTATTTTTGTAAGAAAAAATCCAAACAACAAGCTAAAGGTAATTAGCCCTAACATTTGTCCTTGTGCTGCAGCATCAACAATATTAACCGGTATCATGCGAACAACAACTTGCACTAAATCGCCTAAGCCTTTCCCTTCAACTTTTTCAATAAAATCCATATTCGTATCTGGATTTAATAAGGCTAATTGCTCTCCTGCTGGTTGGCCATTGATTATTCCTGGGGAAATAATATTCACAAAAAATAAACCCAACATAATTGCCAAGAAACTACTGGTTAAATAAAAGCGTAAGGTTCGTCCACCAATACGCCCTAGGTTCTCGCCACCACCTAAACTTGCCACCCCAACAATAATGGAGGAGGCAATAAGTGGTACGATAATCATTTTTAACGCATTAAGAAAAAGTGTGCCTAAAAAATCGTATAGCTGAATAAATGTAAATAAGCCTACACCACTTTCTGTGCCCGTAACGATTCCCGCAATAATGGCTAAGCAGATACTAATAAGTATTTGCCAATGTAAGGCTATCTTTTTCATTTAATCATCCTGTTTTTTATTTTTATAATTAAAACAAAAACGTTTTGCACTTTATCTAGAGTACCCTATAAAAAAACCCAGCAAAAGCTGGGTCTTTTTATTGAGCTGCGAATTACCCTGTTATGGCATTATGGCAGGCAATTCTTTTTGTAGCTTCATCTTTTCTTTAATACCTTTTTCACCGGTTAAGGCAAAGCCGAGTAAATCACCCTGTGGGCTTTCAAAGCGAGCCACTACATCATCACCGTCTTTTTCTATATTCCAGCTGCCCTCCGCATCTCTTGGCGCAGGAGAAACCACAATAGGACAAGTAGGAGTTTTAATGGTAACTGGCATAGCAGGGTAGCTTACCGCTGTTGCCGTACCCGTTAAGGTTTTTGCCAAAGCGCGAGCCGATGCCATTAGAGG